>JAAETT010000290.1 GCA_024228115.1 bacterium | reverse complement strand
TTGTTTAGTCTTGTCAGCCTGTCTGTATTCTTTGTCACTTCTTCAGATTTAGTTCTTGGTTGGTGCTGTGTGTTTTGCAGTTGGAACAGTTGAATTAATCACTTGCAGAATCAATATAGGACTATGTGGGCTTGCTGCAAGGCCTGAGGCGACATAACCTATCAATGTTACAGCCCCACTGACCCACTGACCCGCGGGGCGGGTCAACCCCAAGGGTGGCGCGGGGCGGGGCGGGTCAGCAGGTGAAAAAAGTGACCCACGAACAACTCTGCAATAATTGTTCCGTTAAAATTAGCTACCGAAGTGCATAAGAAACACACCTCTTCAAATATTCATAGACGAAAAAAGGTGGATTTTGCAACTGTTAAAAGAAAAGTGCGTGACCTAATAAAATTAAAAAACGTGAAACAACCGGGTTTACGTGTAATATGTGACCGCGTGTAAACACTAATTGAAGCGTCGCTACGATATTGAATATTTTCCAGACCATTACTATGCGACTGTCGTCGTCGTAACTAAGCGTAATCGTTTGATATTGTTAGTTGCTAAGAAGCTTAGTTCGTTGCTCACAGAGTCAGTAGATGCTCGAATCGACGTCAATAATTTGTAAACATCAGTTTTGTATCGATGAACATTTCGAGAAATCGAATTTATTAGAATCCGAATTTTCTACGGTCTGTTGGTTTAAAACCCCTATGGTTTGTTTTCGACTGTTGCTACCAGAAGCAGTCGAAGACGACGAATTGCGATGTCTCACTCTCAAATATTATCCGTTTGAATGTGTTCATTGTGATAATTATTTTACAACAGAAACTTCGACTGCTTCTGGTAGCAACAGTCGAAAACAAAACATAGGGGTTTTAAAATCACTAAACGACGATAACGCGGGGCACCCACCCGTAGAACTTGTTGCGCAACATAAAATCGACCATGTCTAGTAATTTGGTTTCGCAATTAAACGCTTCCGAAGTGCATAAGAAATACACCTCTTCAAATATTAGAACAACGCAGACGAAAGAAGTGTGGGTTTTGCAACTATTAAAAGCGCGTGGTCTAATAAAATTAAAAAACGTGAAACAAACGGGTTTACGTGTAATACGTGACCGCGTGTAAACACTGAATTGAAGCGTCTCGCTACGACTATCGTCGTAACTAAGCGTAATTATTTGATATTGTTAGTTGCTAAGAAGTTTAGTTCGTTGCTCACAGAGTCAGTAGATGCTCGAATCGACGTCAATAATTTGTAA
>JAAETT010000289.1:5000-17751 GCA_024228115.1 bacterium | reverse complement strand
TGATGAGTTACGTGGACGGACACAACGATGATCCCACTCCCTTCGTCTGGTCCAAGACAGCAGAAGAGATCATCGAAAAGGTTGGCAGAGCCAGGCGCGCGCTGGATAATGCCCCAACAGCGTGAATCACATCACTAGAAGCGGTCTTCAAGGCGGCATCCCGCCCGTTTCGGGCCCCGTCGTTCCCCTCGAGCCCTCGGCACCGGTCGGCGGCGGGTTCGTTATCCTCGGCGCCCGATGGATTCACTGCTGCATTCCTTTGCGGTCTGGGCGACTGCCCACGCCACCTGGCTTCCGCTGCTTGCCTTTGCGCTGCCGCTTCCGCTGCTCGTGTGGGGTGCCATGCGCGGGGACGGCACGTCGGCTCAGCCGGAAGCGGCTCCGCGTGCGCCGGAGCGCGTGGGCCAACCCGAGCCCCAGCCGACCGCGGAACCGGAACGCGAGCAGGAGCCCGAGCCCACACCGGAGCCGGAACCGGAGCCGACCCCTGAACCGGAGCCGACCCCTGAACCGGAGCCCGTCCGGGTCACCCTGCGCGAGCGTCTGGCGCGCACCCAGGAGGCGCTGGTCGGGCGGCTGGGCGGGCTGTTTGCCGCCGGCACGATCGACGACGCGCTCCTCGAGGAGCTGGAGTCGGTGTTGTTCACCGCCGATCTCGGTGTGACGACGGCCGAGAGCTTGCTCGACGAGGTTCGCTCTTCGGCGCGGGGTGAGCCGGCCTCGCGCGTCCGGGAGATCCTCCGGGATGGCATCGCCGCGAAGCTCGCGGCGGTGCAAGGCACGGAAACCGGGTTGCGGGTGACGGGTGCTCCGCACGTCGTGCTCGTGCTGGGCGTGAACGGCTCGGGCAAGACGACGACCATCGGAAAGCTCGCGGCACGCTACCGGGCGGCCGGACACAGCGTGATCCTCGGGGCAGGCGATACCTTCCGCGCAGCGGCGCGAGAGCAGCTCCAGACCTGGGGTGAACGTGCGGGTTGCGATGTGGTCGTTGGCGCGGACGGAGGCGATCCCGCTGCGATTGCCTTCGACACGGTGAAGGCCGCCCGAGCCCGGGGAATCGACGTGGCGTTGATCGATACCGCAGGCCGTTTGCAGACGAAGGCACCGTTGATGGAAGAACTGGCGAAGATCGCTCGGGTCATCGGCAGGGACCTTCCCGACGCTCCCCATGAGACGCTTCTCGTGCTCGACGCCAACACGGGGCAGAACGCGATCTCCCAGGCTCGGGAGTTCACCCAGGCGGCGCCGGTCACCGGGCTCGTCCTCACCAAGCTCGACGGCACGGCGAAAGGTGGCGTGATCGTCGGTCTTGCTGACGAGTTCCGCATTCCCGTGCGTTTCGTGGGGGTGGGCGAGGGGGTCGACGATCTGCGCGATTTCTCCTCTGACGAGTTCGTGGATGCGCTGTTCGGCTGACGGCCGACTGCGCTAGGAGGCCCGGCCATGGCCCGCTTCATTCTCGCACTCGACCAGGGGACGACGTCTTCTCGGGCAATTCTCTTCGATGCGGCTGGAGGCGTCGCCGCTGTCGACCAGCACGAGTTCGAACAGCATTTTCCGCAGCCTGGCTGGGTCGAGCACGATCCCATGGAGATATGGACGAGCCAACTTCGAGCTGCTCGCGGAGTGCTCGAGAAGGCTGGCGCAAGCGCAGCCGATATCGCCGCCATCGGGATCACGAACCAACGTGAAACGGCGCTGGTCTGGGATCGTGCCACGGGAGAACCGATCCACCGGGCGATCGTCTGGCAGTCGCGACAGACTGCGCCGATCTGCGAGGAGCTTCGCAGCCGAGGCCTTCAAGATGACGTGCGGAGGCGCACTGGCCTGGTGATCGACGCCTACTTTTCGGCGACCAAGATTCGCTTCATCCTGGATGCGGTTCCAGGGGCCCAGGCTCGCGCCGAGCGCGGCGAGCTGGCCTTCGGCACGGTCGACACATGGCTGCTCTGGAATCTGACCAAGGGAGCCGTGCACGCCACGGAGTTCTCGAACGCCTCGCGCACCATGCTGTACGGGATCCGCGATTGCCAATGGGATGATTCGCTGCTCGCGGCACTGAACCTGCCCCGGGAGCTGCTTCCCGAGGTGCGCGATTCGAGTGGCGTTTTTGGAGACGCCGATGCCGAGTGGTTTGGCGGGCGGATCCCGGTCGCGGGGATGGCCGGTGACCAGCAAGCGGCCCTGTTCGGGCAGGGTTGTTTCGCACCGGGCAGCGCGAAGAATACCTACGGCACGGGCTGCTTCCTGTTGATGAATACGGGTGCGGAGGCGCCGGAATCGAAGACGGGCCTGGTGACGACGATCGCCTGGGGGGTCGGAGGCGCCGTCGAGTACGCTCTCGAAGGCAGCATCTTCGTCGCGGGCGCCTCGGTGCAGTGGCTGCGAGATGGCCTCGGCCTCGTGGCCCACGCGGCCGATACCGAGGCTGCTGCAAGGTCCGTCGACGATACGGGCGGTGTGTATCTGGTGCCCGCGTTCACCGGGCTCGGCGCGCCCTACTGGGACGAACGGGCGCGCGGTGCGATCGTCGGGCTGACCCGCGGTACGACGCGGGAGCACATCATCCGCGCGACCCTCGAATCGATCGCCTATCAAAGCCGCGATGTCATCGATTGCCTTCGTGAAGATTCGGGGCTCGTACTCGATGCGTTGCGGGTGGACGGTGGCGCTTGTCAGAACGATTTCCTGATGCAATTTCAGGCGGATGTCCTGGGGGTTCCGGTGCGGCGGCCGCAAGTGCTGGAAGTGACAGCGCTAGGAGCAGCCGCGCTGGCCGGACTTGCGGTGGATTTCTGGTCCGATCGGAACGCGCTCGAATCCGTCACCATGGATGGCGCCCGCACTTTCGAGCCTGCCATGTCCGAGGATCGGCGGGAGAGCCTCTACGCGGGCTGGCGCCGCGCGGTGGAGCGCTCCCGGGATTGGGCCGACGCATGAACACCGCGGCCCGGCCGCTGGTGATTGCGCACCGAGGTGCTTCGGGCCGGCGGCCCGAAAACACGTTGCCCGCATACGAATTGGCGATCGAGATGGCCAGCGATTGCATCGAGATCGATCTGCACCGAACCCGGGATGGCCACGTGGTGATCGCCCACGACGAAGAGCTTGCAGGTCTGGGAGGGAAGGGCGAGATCGCTGACGCCAGCCTGGCAGAGGTCCGCAAGCTCGACGCCGGAGGGGGCGAGCCCGTTCCGACCCTCGACGAGGTACTCGACCGGTTCGGCAACCGCATTCCCTTCAATCTCGAGTTGAAACGGGGAACGCGCGGGGCCTACCCGGGGCTCGAAGCCCAGGCCCTGGGCGCGGTGACGGAACGCGGTCTGCTGGGCGAAACGCTCTTCAGTTCCTTCTACGATCCCGTTTTGAAGGAGCTTCGCGCGCTCTCGCACGAAGCTCGGCTCGCCCTGCTGGTCTCGCGTCGTTTCCCCGATGGCTGGCCCGAGCGGGCCCGAGTTCTCGGCGCGGAGGCGTTGAATCCGGAGGACGCCTTGGTGGACGAAGCCCTGATCGAGGGCGCCCATGACGTGGGCCTGGCGGTCTACGTGTTCACCGTCGACGGGCCTGAGCGAATGGAAGAGCTGATTGGCTGGGGCGTGGACGGCCTGTTCACCAACCACCCGGACAGGATGCGAGCCTTGCTGGAGGGAACGCGTTGATGACGCGTCGAGTCAAGCTCCAACCCGGGCCTTCGCTTGACACGTATGGACCGATCGTTTAGCCTGCGATCTCCCAAAAAACTAGGACTCTCGCGCACTTCCGGCATTTCATCGCCGCCTCAAGAGCAGGCCTGACCGCATCGGGACGCCGATCACCAAGCAGGAACCGCTCGCGGCGAGGAGTGTAACTCTCGCTCTTTGACTCGGCTTCGGCCCCCGAGCGCCCCGTTCTCGACAACTGTGCTGCATCGCGTCAAGAGTCCACCCGAACCATCAGGGTGAACGCATGACCGATCCGGGGCTCCCGCCCAAGCAAGGCCTCTACGACCCCGCTCACGAGCACGATGCGTGCGGCGTCGGATTCGTGGCGAACGTTCACGGCGAGAAGTCCCACGAACTGGTCCAGAAGGGAATCCAGGTCCTGGTCCAGCTCGAGCACCGGGGTGCCTGCGGCTGCGATCCGGACACGGGCGATGGCGCAGGTCTGCTCGTCCAGATTCCCGACGCCTTCATGCGTCGGGAATGCAAAGGGCAAGGCATCTCGCTGCCCAATCCTGGTCAGTATGCGGTGGGCATGATCTTCCTCTCCCAGGACGAGGAGGCGGCAACCCGGCAGGCGACGATGCTCGAGGAGATCGTCGCCAGCGAGGGTCAGAGCGTGCTCGGCTGGCGGGAGGTTCCCCACGACCCGCAGGCGATCGGCTATCAGGCACGGGAGAGCCTTCCGCGCATGCGCCAGCTCTTCGTCGGTGCGACGGGAGAAGCGGCCGGGGATCAGGACGCCTTCGAGCGCAAGCTCTACGTGATCCGGCGCCTCGTGGAAAAGCAGATTGCAGAGGCGCTCCCGGATGGGCGCTTCTTCTACGTCACCAGCCTGTCGAGCCGAACGATCGTGTACACGGGCCTGCTGATTTCGAAGCAGATCGAGGGTTTCTTTCCGGACGTGGCAGATCCGGAGTTCAGCTCGGCTCTCTGTCTCGTGCATTCGCGTTACAGCACGAACACCCTGGGCAGTTGGGACCTCGCCCACCCGTTCCGCTATCTGGCGCATAACGGCGAGATCAACACCATTCAGGGCAACCAGAACTGGATGCGCGCCCGCCAGGGCACGATGGAGTCGGATCTCTTCGGAGACGATCTCCAGAAGCTCTACCCGATCATGCGAGAAGGGCCGGTCTCGGATTCCGCGCGCTTCGACAATGCGCTCGAGTTCCTCTGCCTTGCCGGACGAGAGCTGCCGGAAGCCGTGCTGATGATGGTTCCAGAGGCCTGGGAGAACCAGGACGACATGGACCCGGAGCTGCGGGCCTTCTACGAGTATCACTCATTGATGCTCGAGCCCTGGGATGGCCCGGCTTCACTGGCCTTCACCGACGGTCGCAAGATCGGAGCCGTTCTCGACCGGAATGGCTTGCGTCCCTCTCGTTATGTCGTGACGAAGGATGGCTTCGTCGTGATGGCCTCCGAAGTAGGCGTCGTGGACATCGAACCGGCCAACGTACTCAAGAAGGGTCGGCTACATCCCGGGAAGATCTTCTTCATCGACCTCGAAGAGGGCCGCATCGTCGAAGACGAAGAGATCAAGCGCGAGTACAAGATGCGCAAGCCCTACGGGGATTGGCTCGAACGACAGCGTGTGATCCTGAAAGATCTGCCCCCGGCCGAAGTGCCGGCCGAGCATCGCTATGACGATTCCGCCCATGCGGAGTGGCGCTTCGTTCAGCAGCAGGCGTTCGGGTACACGAACGAAGATCTCAAGATCCTGCTCGCGCCGATGGCGGCAGACGGCAAGTGGCCCACCGGATCGATGGGCGAGGATGCGGCACTGGCCTGTCTCTCGGATCGCCCGCAGATGCTCTATCGCTACTTCAAGCAGCTCTTCGCCCAGGTATCGAACCCAGCCATGGACTCGATCAACGAGCGGCCGGTGATGGCGCTGAACTCGACGATCGGCAGCGAGGGCAACCTGCTGGCCGAAACCGAGGACAACGCGAGGATGATCCGGGTCGACCACCCGGTGATCACCGACGAGCAGCTCGAAGCCCTGCGGCAGATCGATCGGCCCGGCTTCGCTTCGCGCACACTCTCCTGCGTCTTCAAGCCGGCGGATGGCGGAGACGGGCTTCGGGTGGCACTCGACCAGCTCTGTGCCGAGGCCGAGGATGCCGTGCGCGGGGGCGTGAACATCCTGATTCTCTCGGATCGCGGAATTGGCCCGGAGCTGGCGCCGATCCCGATGTTGCTCGCCACCGGTGCGGTGCATCATCACTTGATTCGCGAGACCCTGCGCACCCGCTGTGGAATCGTCTGTGAGACGGGCGAAGCGCGCGAGGTGGCGCAGATGGCGTTGCTGATCGGATACGGTGCCGCGGCCATCAATCCCTATCTGGCGTTCCAGACGATCGAAGAGCTGGTGGCTGAGGGTCGATACGCACTCGAAGGCTTCGATCCGGAAGCTGCGAAGAAGAATTTCGTCAAGGCCAACGACAAGGGTCTGCTCAAGACGTTCGCGAAGATGGGCATCTCGACCCTGGCTTCCTATCGGGGCGCCCAGATCTTCGAGGCGATCGGTCTCGACCGGGAGCTCGTGGCTCGTTGCTTCACGGGCACCGCCTCGCGGGTGTCCGGTGTTGGATACGACGTGCTCGCGAAGGAGGCGGCCGAGCGCCACGCGCGGGCCTTTGCCGGTGATGACTTCGCCTATCCGGAACTCGACCCCGGAGGTCTCTACCAATGGCGAACGCGTGGCGAGCGCCACACGTTCAATCCGGACACGGTCTCACGGCTCCAGATCGCCTTGAAGCGAAAGAGCTACTCGGACTACAAGCTCTTTTCGGAAGCCGCAGACGGCGAGGCGGCCACCGCCTGTACGTTGCGAGGCCTGTTCGCGTTCAAGAACGGCCTTCGGCCCTCGATTCCGCTCGATGAAGTCGAGCCGGCCAGCGAGATCGTGAAGCGCTTCTGCACGGGCGCGATGTCCTACGGATCGATCTCGCTCGAAGCGCATCAGACCCTCGCGATCGCCATGAACCGGATCGGCGGAAAGTCGAATACCGGAGAGGGCGGTGAGGATCCGGATCGCTTCACGCCCGACGAGAACGGGGATCTGCGACGTAGCGCGATCAAACAGGTGGCCTCGGGCCGCTTTGGCGTGACCAGCTCGTACCTGGTCAATTCCGACGAGATCCAGATCAAGGTTGCCCAGGGTGCCAAGCCCGGTGAGGGCGGGGAGCTTCCGGGCCACAAGGTGAACGAGACGATCGCCAAGGTGCGGCACTCGACTCCGGGCGTTGGGCTGATTTCGCCTCCGCCCCATCACGACATCTATTCGATCGAGGATCTCTCCCAGCTGATCTATGACTTGAAGAATGCGAACCGGCGAGCCCGGATTTCCGTGAAGCTCGTGTCGTTGACCGGTGTCGGAACGATCGCAGCCGGGGTCTCCAAAGGGAAGGCCGATGGCGTGTTGATCAGCGGCATGGATGGTGGGACCGGAGCGTCGCCCCAGGCATCGATCAAGTACGCGGGGATGCCCTGGGAGATCGGCCTCGCCGAGACCCAGCAAACCCTCGTCTTGAACGATCTTCGCGGGCGGATCCGGGTTCAGACGGACGGCGGATTGAAGACCGGACGCGACGTCGTGATCGCCGCGTTGCTAGGTGCGGACGAGTACGGCTTCGCGACGGCTCCGCTCGTCGCCATGGGCTGCATCTTGATGCGCGTGTGTCACCTGAATACCTGCCCGGTCGGAATCGCCACCCAGGATCCGGTTCTTCGCGAGCGGTTTGCGGGAACGCCGGATAGCGTGGTGCAGTACCTGCTCTGGGTTGCTGAAGAGGCCCGCGAAACCATGGCGGAAATCGGTTTCCGCTCCCTCCAGGAGATGATCGGGCACGTCGAGGTGCTCGATGTCGAGAAGGTGGCCAACCACTGGAAGCAAGATGGGCTCGATTTCTCGGAGCTCTTCCACGCGCCGGACGTGCCCCATTCGATCGTGAACGATACCGCCCAGACCCTGGAGGAGGAGCTCGAAGAGGTGCTCGACATCGAGCTCCTACGCCGGGCCGAGCCGGCTCTGGCGCGGGGCGAGAAGGTGGAGATCGAGCTTCCGATCCGGAATACGAATCGGACAGCCGGGACCATCCTGGGCTCCGAGGTGTCCCGCAAGTACGGTGAAGCGGGCCTGCCCGAAGATACGATCACCGTTCGCTTCAAGGGCAGCGCCGGCCAGAGCCTGGCAGCCTTCTGTCCGCCCGGGCTCACGTTCGAAGTCGAAGGTGACGCCAACGACTACGTGGGCAAGGGCCTTTCGGGAGGGAAGGTCATCGTTCGCGTTCCCCGGGGAGCCACCTTCGATCCCGCAGAGAACATCATTGCCGGGAACGTCCTGCTCTACGGGGCCACGTCCGGCGAGGCCTATTTCCAGGGCAAGGCCGGCGAACGCTTCTGCGTGCGCAACAGCGGTGCCACCGCGGTGGTCGAGGGCGTCGGCGAACATGGCTGTGAGTACATGACGGGCGGGCGCGCCATCATCCTGGGCGAGACGGGCCACAACTTCGGCGCGGGCATGAGCGGCGGAATCGCCTACGTGCTGGACGAAGACGGGCAGTTCGCGACCCGGGTCAATCCGGAGACGGTCGAACTCGATCCACTGGATGAGGAGGATCTCGAATTCCTCCAGCGGATGATCCGCAACCACTTCAAGTACACACGCAGTGCGAAGGCCGACGAGGTGCTCCGGAAATGGGAGACCCTGGCAAAGCGCTTCGTAAAGGTCTTCCCGAAGGATTACAAGCGGGCGTTGGATCAGCGCCTGTCGGCGGAGAGTGGCAATGGCTGATGCGCGGGGGTTCTTGAAGCACGGGAGGGAAGGGACCTCCTACCGACCGGTCGAGGATCGCCTCGACGATTGGCAATGCGTTCAGGAAGATTTTCCGACGGACAAGGCGGAGACCCAGGCGTCCCGCTGCATGGATTGCGGCATCCCGTTCTGCAACAACGGTTGCCCGCTCGGCAACATCATCCCGGATTTCAATGACCTGGTCTTCCGCGACAAATGGGAGGACGCGCTCGCTCGGCTGCACTCGACGAACAACTTCCCTGAGTTCACCGGGATGGTCTGCCCCGCGCCCTGCGAGCAGGCCTGCGTTCTGGGCATCAACCAGGAACCGGTGACGATCAAGCAGATCGAATGGGAGATCGTGCGCCGTGGCTGGAATGAGGGTTGGGTGCGAGCCCAGAAACCCGAACGTCGAACGGGCCGCTCGGTCGCGGTGGTCGGAAGCGGCCCGGCCGGCCTCTCTGCCGCCCAGCAACTCACTCGCGCCGGGCATACCGTCACGCTCTTCGAAAAGAGTGATCGCATCGGCGGCCTGCTCCGCTATGGCATCCCGGATTTCAAGCTCGAGAAGGATACGATCGATCGACGTCTCGAGCAGATGCGCGAAGAGGGCGTGAGCTTCCAGACGGGGGTGGAGGTCGGCGTGGATCTCTCCGTCGCCGAGCTGCGCAAGAGCTTCGATGCGGTGCTGCTCTGCCTGGGCGCCGAACAGCCCAGAGATCTCCCGGTACCCGGGCGCGAACTCGGCGGTGTCCACTTCGCGATGGAGTTCCTGCCCCAACAGAATCGCCGGGTGGCCGGAGATACCGTGCCTGAGGTCGAGGCGATCCTGGCCGGCGGAAAGCACGTCGTCGTGCTCGGCGGGGGCGATACGGGCTCCGATTGCATCGGCACCTCGCTCCGGCATGGGGCCGCATCGGTCACCTCGCTCGAACTCCTGCCGCAGCCGCCCGAGGGTCGGCACGAGTCCGAGCCGTGGCCTCAGGCCAAGAAGTACTACTTCAATGTTTCCAGCTCCCACGTCGAAGGCGGTGAGCGTCGCTACGCCATGATGACCAAGGATCTCCTTGGCGAGGGCGGCCAGGTGAAGACGCTGCGGGGTGTCGAAGTCGAATTCGACCGCGACGAGTTGAATCGCCCGCTCATGCCGAGCATGCGGGAAGTGCCCGGAAGCGAGTTCGAGCTTCCGGCCGATCTGGTGCTTCTGGCGATGGGCTTCCTGGGGCCGGTAAAAGAGGGCCTGGTCGAAGGCCTGGGCGTCGAGCTGGACCCTCGAGGCAACGTCTTGGCGGATACGAAGGGCTTCGCCACCAGCGAGGCCGGCGTTTTCGCCGCGGGAGACTGTCGTCGCGGCCAATCGCTGGTCGTGTGGGCCCAGTGGGAGGGCCGAGAGGCCGCCCGCGCTGTCGATGCCTATCTGATGGGGAATTCCCGCCTCCAGGCCCGCAACCGGTACGTCTGAAAAAACGCATCGCAAACCGCGTTCTGACACGTAACGATTGACGGGTTTCCCCCGCTGCCGGTAGCATCACTGGGAGGGGGAGTGGCGGATGGCGCGAGGTTCGCAGGCTCGATCGAAGACGGGCGAAGGATCGGAGACCCGAGCAGCGGCTGAATCCGAATTCGCCAAGTTCGAGCGCCTCGACCAGCTGGTTCGCACGTTGGTCGAACGCTTTCAATCCCTGCAAGCCGAGCACGCCCAGACCGTGGCCCAGCTCAGCCAGCGCGACGAACAGATCCGTGACCTGAACCAACGTCGCCAGGACGCGGGCAAACGCCTGGACGATGTGCTCGCACGCCTCGACCAACTCGACACCCAGTTCGAGCGTCGACAGGGCGTTCCCTCGGACGACGGGAGCTAAGCCATGACCACGAAACGCGTGGTGGCGGTGACGATCCTCGGCCAGGAGTACAAGGTACGGGGCGAGTCCGACGCCGCCTCCGTGCAACGCGCAGCCGCCTTGCTCGATGAAACGATGTGCCGTGTGCGCGAACGCGCGGGCACGGTCGATAGCGTCGACATCGCGGTGCTCGCAGCGTTGAATCTCGCCAACCGGCTGATTGCCCAGGGCGATGACTCCACGAGTGTTCCCTCTCTCGATGGGAGCCGGCTCGACGATCTGCTCGGACTGGTCGAAGCTGCGGTCGACGGGGCCGCGGCTCCGAGCCCGCGCGCCTGAGGAGCGCCAGAGAGGCGAAGGCGGCGCTTCGCAACGAGATGCGCGCACGTCTCGCCGCGATCTCTGACCAGGTCGCCGACCGCGCTGCCATTCGAGCTGCCACGACCCTGGCGAGCGTTGCCGCCTTCGAGGCATGCGACCGCGTGGTCCTCTATGCATCGCTGCCGGATGAGTTGCCCTCCCGGCCCCTCTTCGATCGGGTGCGGGCCGGAGGCAAGCTGCTGCTCTGGCCGCGAATCGATGAGGAAGGCCTCGTCTTCGCTCGCTGTGACACCTGGGAGGCCCTCGTTCCCGGCGCCTTCGGTGTACTCGTCCCGCCCGCCGATGCTCCTGTGGAAAGCCTCGGTAGCGGAGACCTGCTGTTGGTGCCTGGCCGCGCCTTCGACGCGATGGGCGCCCGGCTCGGTCGCGGGGGTGGGCACTTCGATCGGGCGCTTGCTCGGCGAGGCGGCGCGGTGGCGATCGGGGTCGCGTTCGGTTGCCAGCTCGTCGAGCGGATCCCGACCGAGCCTCACGACCAATCCGTCGAGGCGGTCCTGCTCGAGGACCAACTGGTAACCTCCAAGCGAACCGAGGAGTACCGGTGAACGAGTCCACAGCCGAACAAGAGGAAATCGATCGCCAGCTCGAGGCGATGGGTAGAGGCGCCGAAGCGCTGATCGGTGCGGAAGACCTTCGCCCACGTCTCGCTGCCGCGCTTCGCGAGGGGCGCCCGCTCCGGATCAAGCTCGGAATGGATCCCTCCGCGCCGGACCTGCATATCGGTCACACCGTGGTGCTCGAGAAGCTTCGGATCTTCCAGGAGCTTGGTCATACGCCGATCTTTCTGGTCGGCGATTTCACGGCGAGCATCGGCGACCCCACCGGAAAGAAGAAGACCCGTCCGGCTCTCGACAAAGATGAGATCCGGAAAAACGCCCAGACCTACGTCGATCAGGTCAGCCACGTTCTCGATACGGAAAGGGCAGAGATCCGCTTCAACGGCGAGTGGATGGACGCGATGAGCCCGGCGGATCTGGTCCGCCTCTGCTCCCACTACACCGTCGCTCGAATGCTCGAACGCGACGATTTCGACAAGCGCTACAAAGCCGGTGAAGCGATCGCCGTGCACGAGTTCCTCTATCCCCTCGTGCAGGCCTACGATTCGGTGGCTCTCGAGGCGGATGTCGAGCTTGGAGGCACCGACCAGACCTTCAATCTGCTGGTCGGCCGCGAGATCCAGCGGGCCTACGGCCAGACGCCTCAGGCGGTGATCACCCACCCCCTCCTGGTTGGCACGGACGGCACGGAGAAGATGTCGAAGAGCGTCGGCAACACGATCGGTATCCGAGACGCGCCCGAGGACATGTATGGGCGGACCATGAGCATCTCCGACGAATTGATGCGGAGTTGGGTGGCGCAGCTGGGCTTCGGGCGCTGGGAGGATCTGGCAGCCGTCGGAGCGGATCCGCTGGCCATGAAGAAGGAGCTCGCGACGCGCCTCGTGACACGGTTTCATGGCGATGCCGCGGCCGAGAAGGCCGCGGAGCATTTCCGCGCCCTGGTCCAGCGCAAGGAGATCCCGGACGATCTTCCTGAGGTGGAGATCCCCTTGTCGGGGGCAGAGGATCTGGGCCTGTTGGAGGCTCTACGCGGCGCTTTGGGCCTGGCGAGCAACTCCGAAGCCCGGCGCATCGTGACCCAGGGAGGGGCACGCGTAGACGGCAACGTGGTCCGGGATCCGAATCTCCGGCTTCCCCCGGGCTCCTATCTCGTGCAGGCCGGAAAACGTCGGTTTGCCCGGCTCCTGTTGCGCTGATCCCCGTGGGGAAAATGTGCAACTACGCGGCATTTCAGCGTCAACTGCCCCCTCGTGGCTCTTGACGGTCCCGAAGACACTGCTTACATTGCGATTCCTGCTCGGGTCCCGGGGGAACCTAATTTCTCCCCCGGACAGCTCGTGCACGGAACCTCCCAAGGCCAGTCACATGGGTCTCCCATGGATTGCCAGTGGGGGGAGTGTCCCGCCGGCCCCAAACAGGCCAAACGGATTTCGACGGGTCTTTGAAAACCGAATCGCGTGCGGTCTG
>JAAETT010000288.1 GCA_024228115.1 bacterium | reverse complement strand
CGGCGTCTTCTTCCGATCATTATCCCGAATTTGGCCGATTCCAAGGACTTGAAGGAAAAATGACGATTTTCGCTGATTTTTCTTAAATTTGCCTCTGGCAGGTTATTTGAAGTGCAGACAACGGATATCAGTGTAGAATTAGGGTGTAGCTTTTTCTAATCGCCGTCTCAAATAAGGAAAATTCCAAGGACTTCAAGGAAAAATGACGATTTTCGCCGATTTTTCTTGAATTCTCTTCTGGTAGGTTATTTGAAGTGCAGATGATGAATATCAAGCTGGAATTGTACTGCGTCTTCTTCCGATCGCTACATTGAATTCGGCCGATTCCAAGGACTTGAAGGAAAAATGACGATTTTCACCGATTTTTCTTAAATTCGCTTCTGGTAGGTTATTTGAAGTGCAGATGATGAATATCAAGCTGGATTTGTGCTGCGCCTTCTTCTGATCACTACATCGATTTCGGCCGATTCCAAGGACTTGAAGGAAAAATGACGATTTTCGCCGATTTTTCTTAAATTCGCTTCTGCTAGGT
>JAAETT010000287.1 GCA_024228115.1 bacterium | reverse complement strand
TGATGAGTTACGTGGACGGACACAACGATGATCCCACTCCCTTCGTCTGGTCCAAGACAGCAGAAGAGATCATCGAAAAGGTTGGCAGAGCCAGGCGCGCGCTGGATAATGCCCCAACAGCGTGAATCACATCACTAGAAGGTGTATCGGATCCGCAAGTACATCTCGTCCCGCTCGCGAACCACCGAGAGCCCGGGCTCACTGAAGGCCTTGTTGGCGTTCCTGCCAAAGCGGTTGGAAACGCCGTCGCCGAGACCGTTGATCGACGCGTCGGTCTCTTTCCAGCGGCCAGCGAAGAGCCCCAGGCCGACGGTCGCAGAGAAGTTCTCCGTGAACCGGTAGGTCGCCTGGGGCAGCCAGGCGTCGGAGTTTGATCGGATGTCGTAGACGAAGGTCATCGAGGTCAGCAGCCGATCCTGGAAGTACCCGGTCGAAGCCGTGAGCGTGAAGAAGAAGTTCCACGGGCCCGTTCGGGAATGGCTCTGCTTGTAGTCCTCGATGTACTGGAAGAACCACTGGCTGTTGAAGAAGAAGGTCCGGTTCGCGTTCATGAAGTTGATGAACGTCGGCCGATCCACCGAGACCGTCATGTTGAAGGTATCGATCTCCGAGTTGCCGTCGAAGGCGTCCGAGTCGGAGCTCGGCAGGCCCTCCTGCCAGGTGAACTCGAGGCCCCAGTTGGTCTTCGTGACGTCCTCCGCGAAGTCCATCGAGAAGCCCAACACATTGCGCTTCTCGTAGCGGAGAACGGCATCGCCGCCGCCCTGCCAGAGGAACGTGCGCCGGCCGAAGCGACCGTTTCCGCCGGCCTTGATGCTGGAACGGGTGAGACCTGTCACGGCCAGCAACGCGGTGACATTGCCGCACCAACTGGGGCGGGCGAAGGAGCAGCGGTCCTTCGAGAACGCATCGCCCGGATCGAAGACTCCCCTGCGCTTCGCGTCATTCCTCGTGAACGTCGTTCCCTGCTCGCCCTGGCTGAGCGCGACCAGCGCCATCAGGAAGTTCCAGGAAACGACGGCCATCTCGGACCGGAACTTCTGACCGGTGATCGGATGCAACGCTCCGGCCGGATCCCCGTCAACGCGTGCGTTGTAGCAGGGATCCCCCGGGCCGCGTGAACCCGGTAGCCCGCACGCTTGACCGGGTCGCCCAGCGACGACCTCGCCGAAGAATCCGACGGTTCCAGGCTGGGCGACGCTTCGATCGGTCGTATCCCAGATGACGCCACCTTCCTGGTACGTCCCCTGGATGTCGGGGAAGGACTGGAAGAAGACTCCGGCCTCCACATTGAGGAAGTCGACGCCGTGGATGTCGCAGTCGGTCTCATAGAACGGACCGCAACCCAGCAACGCCTCCTGTTCATCCGTCAGGAACGGATCGAGACCCGAGAACAAGGCAAGTGTCGCAAAACCCGGGTTGGGGAGGCTTGACTGAGTCGAGGCGGGGTACTGAGTGATGCTCGCCGCGACACCGTCGTTGATTCCCGCGTCGAGCGGGACCAGCAACGTCGGGACTCCCCCAGTAAAGCTGCCGAAGTCGAAGAAGGTGTTGGCGAACGGCGCATGCCTGGCGATCGCAGCGGCTGTTCCCGTGAAGGCCATCCCGGGCCCATTGATCCCAGTCAACCCCCCCAGCGCGTACCAGAAGGTACTGCCATTTAGCGACCCGGGGCTGTTGTCACCCGCGCCGACCATCGCGAAGACCGTCGAGATCGGAACGGGGGCAGGCGAAATCACCACCTGACTGTTGAATACCGACTGGGCGCAGGCCGACCGGTCCAGACCGACGGTTCCCCCGCAGACCCACGCGAACGCAGTCTGGTTGGCACTGTGTTCCAGGAGCGCATTGTCCGAGGTGAGGCACGCATCCTCGCTGCCGTGGCGGCAGGAGCCCGTCGATTGACTCTTGCGCGGCCGACCCGAATTCGGATCCACGTTGCGGCTGTAGGTGAACAGCCGGTCCACGTAGAAATTGTCGTCGTAGCCGTAGAAATCGGTCAGGGCGAACGAGAAGCGTTCGTAGCGCCACTCGATGCGCCCGCCGATATCGATGCCCTTCCAGCTGTTCCACGGGTTCGGCGGCCGGATCTCGCCTGCGATGCCGACCCCGTTCTGGCCGTGATTCAACAGGCCGAACGTCTTGTTGCAGGCCACGAGCGGCGAGTACGGCTCTCCGCAGCGGCCGATGTCATTCGGCTCGAACGAGTCGAAGATCGCCGCGACCTCGAAGCGCACATCCTCGAACGGACCGATCTCGTAGAACGACCAGACCGCACGAATGGCCCACTGGGCAATCCGGCTCTCTTCGAGGGTCGGCAGCGAAGCCAGGGCCAGGTCTCGCGGGTTCAGCTGATCGGTGGTGCTGAAGAGTTCCGTCTTGCCCCAGACGATGGTCTGCTTGCCTGCTCGGACCCAGAGCCGACTATCGAACATCTCGAGCTCGAGGTAGGCCTCCTTCAGCTCCTTCTCGTCCTGCTGGGAGGCACCGCGGTTCCACTGCAGCTCGTTGATCGTGAAGTTCTGATCGAAGGAATCGAAGTCACCGTCCTTCAGCGCCTGCTGGAGCCGATCGTTCGGGTACCAGAGGCCACTGGGAACGTGGTCCGGAGCGCCCGCGTCGAAGCGCACCTCGGGTGCGGGGCGGAGCGGCAGGGCCAGGCCGCCACCGGCGCCATTCAGCACGGATTCGTTGAAATCGTGCGACCGGAACGGGTTCGGCGCCTGGTCGTTGTCATGCAACGGATCGATGTTGCACTTGATGTTGTGGACGAGCTGTTGGTTGCCACCGCCGTTCGCCGAACCCTTCGTGCGGCGGCTCGCGAATTGACACTCCTCGAGATTCTGAAACACGAGCTGGGCCGGGTCATCACTATCCGGGTCGAAGAACCCGTCATCCAGGACACCATCGAGGCCAGCGCTTGCGCCAAAGAAACCTCGGTATGTGAGGCTGCCGTTGGCCATCACCGCCCGCCGCGAACCGGGCAGGTTCACATCCTTGTGGCGGATGGCCAGGCCTCGGATGCTGTGGTCGAACTCTCGACGGGTATTGCCGGTAAACTGGGTGCCAGAAAAGCCGCTCCCGTGACCACTCTGGATACGGGCGGGCAGACGGCCCGAGCGATCGCCGTACACGTCGACGTTGTCGAACATCCAGCAGCCGCGTCGCCACACGCAGTCGAAGCGGGCTTCGACGCGGGCGAACGCACTCACCATGTCGAACGGGCCGAACCCAGCGGGCGCAATATCGGTTTCGATCTCCAGGTTCAGCACGTGGTACCACTAGGTGAGATCCCAATCGTCCGCGCCGCTGAAATCATCCCAGATGGACCGGATCTGCTGCTCGTAGAATCCGTGGACTTCGAGCTTGCCGTCCCAGAACTCGATGGCCGATGCCGGCATCGAAACCATGACGAACAGGAGTGCGCCGAGCGAACCTCGCAACCGACGAGCCGCAGATGCTACGTACATGAACCCTCCTGATGACCGAATCGCTTGTTTTGCCCTCACGCCGCGACCAAGGGCTCCCGCCCTCGTTCATCGAGACGTCGAATCAAACGTCCGGTGCGCTTTCCCCCAACAAGTCCTGACGCGGCCAAGCCCGCCGGACCCACTCGAACTGAACCACAAACGCGTAACGGCGTCCACATGGTTCTCCATGCTGTCTCTACTACTTAACACCTCTAGCCTGAACTATGCACGAAAGTTGGCTGAGAACCTGGCTTTCCACGGTTTCGGCGTGCCGCGCGGCGATTGACGCTGACGGATTTCGTTTTGGGTGGTCGATGCCCATTCCGTGGCGAGAATTTGGGGCGTGCCTCG
>JAAETT010000286.1 GCA_024228115.1 bacterium | reverse complement strand
TGATGAGTTACGTGGACGGACACAACGATGATCCCACTCCCTTCGTCTGGTCCAAGACAGCAGAAGAGATCATCGAAAAGGTTGGCAGAGCCAGGCGCGCGCTGGATAATGCCCCAACAGCGTGAATCACATCACTAGAGGCCTCACAGCGAAGTATCCTCTGGCGGCCAAGACGCCGGAAAGAATCCTTCTCTCGACAGCTCGCGCCGGAGGTTGCGCCGTTCCGAATACACCATCTCCGGAGCGCACGCTCTACCGAAGAAGCGTTCCCGACGCGCTCTGAGGGATTGCGTCCATTAGGGACTCGACTACAAGCTTCCGCGCCAGCGCATCGTTGAGCACTGGGTCGAAACGCTGCTCAACATGGAGGAACCTGGGCGACATCGCCGATGTGCCGCTCGTGCACGCGTTCCGCTGGCCGAATAGCTCGCGGCTCTGAACATTCTTGGTGCCACAGAGATTCCGATGCTGGAAGCGCCGCTTGTCTCTCGGGTCCTGACAACTTACTGCGCGAACGTCTCCTCCACCGGCGCTGGCTCTAAGAGCATCACGCACCCGAACGGAGAGTGGAGAGCCAGAGGCAGAAGAGTCCTCCCCACCGGAAACGATGAACCACGTCCACTCTTGAGGCGGACGAGTCTTCTGCCCCTTCGGCACCGCGCGTCCCCGCCCCATCCCGTGAAGCTGCGCAACGATGGCATCGGGCCATACGTCCGTGAGGGTTTGGTGCGCCGCATGGAAGAGGCTTGAGGGGCTGTGCGCCACATCGGAATCCGGATAGGGGCGTGAGGGAGGTCCGATCGGCTGGTTGCAGACGGAGGTCTTCCCGTCGCAGCCCGAGGGGTTCGAGGACGCACAGCGGTGTGCACCAGCCATGATTGCCGCACGCGCTCTAGCGACGGCGACCAGCTCGATAGCCTGAGCGCCCGTTCCCACCTCGAAAGTCGGGTGCGGGGCCTCGGCAATCAGGTCTCGCTCTGGACTGGCCGAGATCACAACGAGCGGGCCGACGCCCTGATCATCGACCTCGGAGAGCAACCAATATCGGGAGCTTCCATCACGAATCTCGACCACTTCGTAGCCCACGCCGGCTGACGCCCTCGCAGCTCCGGCCGCGTCCCCACCTGCCAGCAGCCTGACCACGACCGAGAAGCGTTCTGCAACGCCGGCATCGACCGGGACCCGGACCTCGCTGTCTGGCACGGCATGGTGGCGCGATTCGATCCACTCGCCTAGGTCGGCTCGCTCTTTCCGGATGCTTTCCGTGTCCTCAGGCTGAGTCTGAATGGACTCACAGCCCACACCGAGTGCCAAAGTTGTGAACAGACCGAATAGAGTAATATGGACCCGCATTCTGCCGGTGCCTCCTGCATCAAGGGTGTCGGAGCCTGGGCCTTCCGCCAAGACCGTGAGGGATCATTCGGGCCTCCTCTCGAGACGCAGCCCACGGGAGGGTCGAGCCGCCGGCGTACGCGACCCCCCAAACGGGATCTACAGGTAGAAAAAGGGGCGCGGGATCCGAGCTGCCCGGCCCACAGCTACCTGGCTGGGCCACCCGGGTCTTGCTCAAGGAGGACCGCGACCTCGCGACGCCGACTGTCTGGAGGCAGCCGGTGTCCCAGTTCCCACGCTCGAATCGTGGTGGCATGGACTCCGAGGAGCTTGGCGAGGCGTCGTTGCGAGAGCCCTGCTTCGATTCGCCACTGCCTCACATTCGCGCCGAAGCTAGAGCCCCCAGGGGGCTCGGGGTGTATGTCTGGTTGAAACAACCGGTGAAGCCGAACCTCATTGATCGAGTTGGGGACTCGCCTCCCGGTCTCCCATGCTCGCCACGTCCCCTCGTCCACGCCGATGCGCTGGCCAGCCTCCCTCTGGTCAAAGCCCTCACGCCTCCGGTAGGCCTTCATCTTCTCCGGGAGTGTCTCGCCTTCACCGATGGGGTCGTAGCCGAGAAAGGTCACAATGCGGCTGTAGTAGCTGACCCTGGGCATCGTGTGGCCGTTCTCCCAGTTCAGAACGGTGAACTCGTCCACCTCGAGTTGAGCTGCGAGTTCTGCCTGGTGAAGGCCAGCTTCAAGCCGCTTGGCCTTGACGTGCTCGCCCAAGGTCTTGGCTTCCCTCGAAGCTCCCTTTGGTTTCGGGCACTTACGGGTCGCTCGATGGAATGGCAAGAAGGCAACGCAGCCCTGCCGATGTGGATGGTACGGCTCCGGCGTACGCGATTGCCGCTGCGACGACGGTGCCCTCGCTCGCTACGAGGCGCGGCTGTCCGGCCCGCTACTCGACCGGATCGACCTTCATCTCGCCGTCCAGCCCGTCCCTTTCGATGACCTCGCCCTCCCGGCGACGGGTCCATGCACCGCTGAGCTTCGCGACAGGGTCATCGCAGCTCGGAAAAAACAGACGAAGCGCCTCGAACAGGCCGGCCTCGGAGGCGGCGCCCATCACAACGCCGCGATCCCGGTGGCTTCACTGGACGAACTCGTAGCCGCCACACCCGATGCAAGACGCATCCTCTCCAGGGCCGTCGACCAGTTGGCGCTCTCGGCGCGAGCGGCCCATCGCTTGATGCGGGTTGCGCGGACCATTGCCGACCTGGCAGATGAGGAGAAGGTGGGGCCGGCGATCATGGCGGAGGCGGTGGGGTTTCGGGCCGGGCGGTAGCAGGTGCCTTCCCGCCTCAAGCTTTCCTCCCCCCTTCCCGATGCAGGGAATCGCCGACCCGCGCGAGAGGACCCGATGGAAGATCATCCCTTTACGCTGATTCTGGACGACGCCTCCACGGGCCTGGGGAACGCCGCCCTCCGGCTCCTGCGCATGGGCATCGATGTCTTCTATGCCGCGGACCCGGACGAGGCCGTGCTGTTCTGCCGCCAATCCGAGGCGGGCGGTGTACGCGCGGTGATGGTCCCGGAAACGCTCGATCTGGCCGTTCTCGGCAAGGTGCTTCCGCGGCTACCCGCCAACAAGGACAGATCGATCACCAGCCTGGTCGCCGTCGGCGAGCTGGCGGATGAGAAACGCCTGGGCGAGCTACGCAAGGCCGGGATCGACCGGGCGCTGCGGACGCCCTTCGACGACAGCGCCCTGCGCTGGGTGGCCAACGAGGCGCGGTTCGAAAATGAGCACCAGCCCAAACGCCAGTTTTCGAGAGCCCCGACCGACCTGCTCTGCCGCGCTTCCTGGGGGATCCGGCGCAAGGATCTCGTCTGCTCGACCCTCTCGAAGGGGGGCGCCTTCCTCGAGACGCCCTCGCCGCTCGAGATCGGCCAGAAGATCAAGCTGCGGATCCCGCTACCGAATGGGCCGGTTTCCCTCAAATGCGTCGTCGCGAACCACGAGATGAGCGCCTCCCTTCGCCCCTCGGGAATGGGAGTGACCTTTGTGGAGCCCGCCACGGGTGAGGATCCGCTTGGGAGCTTCGTGAGCGCCCGCATGGCCGAATTCATGCTCTGATCCCCCGGGCCCGCGCTGGGGCCAGGCCCAGGTGTCAATTCCCGTACACGAAGGACCGAATTCCGTCACCTCAGTCTGCGTCGAAGGAGCGAGGGGAAACCCCGAGACACATCGCAACTGGTTGAAATTGAATGGATTTCACGGGAAGGCCCGAGTTGGGCAGGGGCCGGCGCCAGCTGGCACAAATCCTGCTCTAGTACGAGTCGATAGCCAGGAAACCAGATCCGAGGACTCGAGACCGGAGGCGTCCAAGATGGGCCGCGCAGCCGCACTCAAAACAGATCAGGGATTCGACCAGGAACCCGGCGGTCGCCCCGTCGAAACCACCCTGCTCGAGCTGGTCCAGACCCTTGGCGACCTGACCGACGATGACCGGGAGATCGTCGAAGTGGTCCTCGAGCTGCTGCGAGAAGATCGGGTCCGCTTGACGGGAAACTTCGCTGGGCAGCGGCTGGTGCTGGCCTAGACGAGCCCTCCAGCCGGGGTCCTTGACCCGTCCGGCCCGATCCCGACCCGGGGTTGTTGACCCCACCCGGCCCGATCCCGATGATCCCTCTCGGGGGTGATGCATGACCAAGCAGGGGAGCTTCGCGTTCACCGGCGCGAAGGGTGGGAAGAAGCCCAGGGCGACGGCCCGCAAGACACCGAAGAAGAAGGTGGCGACGAAGCCCGCCACCAAGAAGGCGGGGCGCAAGAAGGCCGCGCAGCCGTCCACCAAGAAGGCGGTCCGCAAGAAGGCTGCCAAGCCGCGCGGCCAGACGACGGCCCAGGAGATGGCCGGCAAGCAGCGGGACATCTCGGTCTCGGAGTTCTTTGCCAAGAACCGCCACTTGTTGGGCTTCGACAATCCGTCGAAGGCGTTGCTGACCACGGTCAAGGAAGGCGTCGACAACGCGCTGGATGCCTGTGAAGAAGCCGGCATCACTCCGGACATCCGCGTCGAGATCCACCAGAAGGACGAGACGCGCTTTCGCATCGCCATCGAAGACAACGGACCGGGCATCGTAAAGAGCCAGGTACCGAAGATCTTCGGGCGTCTCCTGTACGGGTCGAAGTTCCATCGGCTCCGCCAGAGCCGCGGCCAACAGGGCATCGGCATCAGCGCGGCGGGCATGTACGGCCTGTTGACCACCGGCAAGCCCATCGTCATCACGACCCGCACGGGAGCCAGGAAGCCCGCGCACCACTTCGAGTTGGTGATCGATACCAAGACGAACGATCCCCGCGTGAAGAAGGATCTCGAGGTCGAGTGGCCGGCCGAGCATGGCACGCGCGTCGAGATCGAACTGGAGGGCGCCTACCGTGGCGGCCAGCATTCGGTAGAGGCCTACATCCGCCAGATCTCGCTCGCCAATCCCCATGCGCGGATCGAGTTCCTCCCGCCGAACCCGAGCAAGACCAACGGTTCCGTTCTCTTCGATCGTGTCACGGAAGAACTGCCTCCGGAGACGGACGAGATCAAGCCCCATCCGTATGGCGTCGAGCTCGGCGTGTTGATGCAGATGTTCCGGGACACGAAATCCCGCAACGTGCGCGGTTGCCTACAAGCCGATTTCTCCCGGGTCTCTGGACGGATCGCCGACGAAATCTGCACGCGAGCCAAGGTGCCCTCGAAGCGCCGGCCGAGTGAGGTGACGCGCGACGAAGCAGAGCGCATCCACAAGAGCATCCAGGCGACCAAGATCATGGCGCCGCCGACCGATTGCATCGCGCCCATCGGTGAGGATCTGCTCGAGAGCGCACTCCGGCAGGAAGTGGAGGCGGATTTCTATGCATCGGTCACCCGCAAGCCGACGGTCTACCGAGGAAACCCCTTCCTGATCGAAGTCGGACTCGCCTACGGAGGCTCGCTTTCCGCGGACGACTCGGTGACGGCCTACCGCTTCGCGAACCGCGTGCCCCTGCAATACCAACAGGGGGCCTGCGCGATCACCAAGGCGATCACGGCTACGGATTGGAAGGCCTACAAGATGCAGCAGCCCCGGGGTGCGATGCCGGTGGGGCCGATGCTCTTGATGGTGCATATCGCCAGCGTCTGGGTTCCGTTTACCTCCGAGAGCAAGGAAGCCGTCGCCCACTACCCGGAAATCCTGAAGGAAATCCGGCTGGGCTTGCAGGAATGCGGCCGACAGGTTGCCAGGCACATCCGCAAACAGCGGCGCGAAGCGGATGAAGAAAAGAAGCGCGCCTACATCGTGAAATACATCCCGCAGGTGGCCGTGGGGCTTCAGGAGATCCTGGGCTTCGCGGACAAGGAGCGAGACAAGGTCGTGAACAACCTCACTGATGTGCTCGAGAAGAGCAGGAAACTCTAACCATGGCAGCGCGCAAGAAAGTCACGAGAAAGAAGGTGGCCCCGCGGAAGAAGGCAGCTCCGAAGAGGACCCCGGACGCGGTCATCCAAAAGAAGGTCCAGGAGGTCCGCAAGAAGAACGCGAAGCTCAACGCGTTGACCGTCGATCTCATCAAGGAAACCGCCAAGGGCGTTCACCAACGCATCAACCGGCAGGGAAAGCCGGATCTTCACTTTCCGATTCGCTCGCTCAAGAACGTCTCCTACTCCCAGAAGAAGGGCTACTTCGAGATCGGCCGGCAGAAGAAGACCCGCACGCTGACCGTCAACACGGTGAAGAGCTTCGCCCAGACGCTCCGCATGATGGGTCTCTCCAAGGAGATGGTCGAATCGAATGACTTCGCCACGAAGCGGGACGCCTACTATCAGAGCAAGAACTGGGAAGACGCGCGCTTCGACGAGCAGAGCGAGAGCGACGCGGTCATGGACGACATCGAGGCGATGTTTTCGATCCGGGGAGTCTCCCGGGAGCAGTTGCGCTTCGTTCCGGACGAGCACGGCGGTGCGGTGGCTGGCAACCTCGTCGTACTCGACCCGGATAGGGAGACCGGCGAGGTGGAGCGCATCGATTGCACACGCTTCGGTTCGGGCGCCTACTCGATTCCCTCGACCGTCGAGCATCTCTCCTTCGAAACCGATGCGAAGTTCATCCTGGCGATCGAAACGGGCGGTGTCTTCCAGCGGCTCCAGAGCCATAAATTCTGGCAGAGTTCGAATTGCATCCTGGTCTCACTTGCCGGCGTGCCTACCCGCGCGACCCGGCGTTTCATCCGCAAGCTTTCGGACGAGTGCAAATTGCCGGTCTACGCGTTCGTGGATTGTGATCCCTATGGGATCTCCAATATCTATCGAACCCTCAAGGTGGGCTCCGGAAATGCCGCTCACCTTTCCCAGTTCTTCTGCGTACCCCAGGCCCGATACCTCGGGGTGACGCCGGCGGACATCCGGGAGTACGACCTGCCCACCCATCCGCTTCACGATGTCGATGTCAAACGGGCGCGAGACGCGCTGAAGAACGATCCCTTCTTCCAGGCCCACAAGCCCTGGCAGAAGGCTCTGAACGATCTCCTCAAGATGGGCGTACGCGCCGAGCAGCAGGCCTTGGCCAAATGGGGGCTCAACTACGTGATCGAGGAATACCTGCCCCGAAAGCTCGCCAACCCGGGCCAGTTCCTGCCCTAGAATGATGGCATGAAGGGAATCGTTCTCGCCGGTGGTTCGGGCACGCGGCTGTATCCGATCACGCTCGGTGTCAGCAAGCAACTCCTGCCGGTGTATGACAAGCCGATGGTCTACTACCCGCTCAGCACCCTGATGCTGGCCGGGATCCGGGACGTGATGCTGATCAGCACACCGGAAGACCTGCCCGGTTTCGAGCGGGCACTCGGGGACGGCTCCCGACTCGGGATCTCGCTCACGTACGCAGCCCAGCCTCGGCCCGAGGGAATCGCCCAGGCGTTCCTGATCGCGCGGGAATGGATCGCAAATGAACCCGTCGGGCTCGCGCTGGGGGATAATGTCTTCTTCGGCCACGGCCTTCCCGAGGTGTTGCAACGTGCTGCGACACGGACTGAGGGCGGAACCGTATTCGGCTACCAGGTACGCGACCCGGAGCGCTACGGCGTGGTGGAGTTCGATTCCACCGGGCGTGCGCTGAACATCGAAGAAAAACCCGAGCATCCCCGGACGAATTGGGCGGTGACGGGACTCTACTTCTACGATGCCCAGGTCACGTCGATCGCCGCAGAACTCGAGCCCTCGCCACGCGGTGAGCTCGAGATCACCGACCTGAACAACCTCTACCTCGAGCGCGGCGAACTCCAGGTCGAGAAACTGGGCCGCGGTTTTGCCTGGCTCGATACGGGCACCCATGAATCGCTGATGCAGGCCGGCAACTTCATCCAGGCCGTGCAGGAGCGCCAGGGGCTCATGGTCTCCTGCGTCGAGGAGATCGCCTGGCGCAATGGGTGGATCAGCACCGAGGAACTGATGCGGATCGGCCACGAGATGCAGAAGAACGAGTACGGGGCATACCTGCAACGCATTGCCAACGAGGCACGAGATTGAAATTTCGCAAGACCTCCCTCGCGGGTGTCATCGTGGTCGAGCCCGACGTCCACCGGGATGCACGGGGGTTCTTCCTCGAGGCCTATCACGAGGAGAAATACAGGGACGGCGGAATCACGGGCCCATTCGTGCAGGACAACCACTCCTCGTCGAAGCGTGGAACCCTTCGCGGTCTGCATGCCCAGCTCGCTCCGTCGCAAGGCAAGTTGGTTCGCGTGGTTCGCGGCGAGGTCCTGGACGTCGCGGTCGACGTTCGCCTCGATTCTCCGACCTTCGGCCAGCATCATGCCGAAACCCTGGGTGCGGATACACACCGGCAGCTGTGGATTCCGGAAGGCTTCCTCCACGGCTTTCTCGTGCTCTCCGAGGAAGCCGAAGTCGAATACAAGGTAACCTCGCCCTACTCCCCTTCCGGTGAAATCGCCGTCGCCTGGAACGACCTGGAGCTCGCGATTCCCTGGCCGGAAGGCGATCCCATCGTCTCGGAGCGAGACGCTTCCGCCCCGCCGCTTTCCGCCGTTCGAGACCGCCTCCCCAGATCCTGAACCGGCTATGGTTTCCCATCGGAGGAGAGATCATGCAGCTCGAAGGCAAGGCGGCGATCGTCACGGGTTCAGGAACGGGTGTTGGGCGGGCGACCGCCCTGGCACTTGCCGAGAGCGGCTGCTCGGTGCTCGTGAACTACAGCCGATCCAAGGATGCCGCGGAGGAAGTCGCGGCGGAGGCGGCCGGCAAGGGCGTCCAATCACTCGCCGTCCGAGCGGATGTATCCCAGGACGACGATTGCCGGCAACTCGTCGAAACCGCGACCCGTGAGTTCGGAAGGCTCGACATCCTGGTGAACAATGCGGGCACCACCAGCTTCATCCCGCATGCCGATCTCGAAAAGGTCAGCGCAGACGACTGGACGACGATCCTCGGCGTCAATCTCGTTGGACCCTTCCAATGCACCCGCGCCGCCACCCCTGCCCTCAAGGCCGATGGCGGTGGCCAGGTGATCAACGTATCCAGTGTGGCGGGCGTCTACGGAACGGGCAGCTCGATCCCCTACTGCGCGTCGAAGGCTGGCCTCAACATCCTGACCGTGACGCTCGCCCGTGTGCTCGGTCCGGAAGTGCAGGTGAACGCGGTCTGCCCGGGCTTCATCGACGGCACATGGCTGCAGGGAGGGCTCGGTGCGGCCTTCGACCCGATCAAACAAGCCTTTGCCGAGCGCTCGATGCTAGGCGCGGTGTGCACGCCGGAAGACGTGAAGGATGCCATCTTCGGCTTCCTGCTGGGCTCGCGACTCGTGACGGGAGAGGTGCTGGTGGTCGACGGCGGCGCTGGAAAATCCGGCTGAGCAAGCCCTAGTAGTCTTCCTCGAGCAGCAGCTCGTCGTCATCCGCGCCTTGCTGGACGATCAGCGGAGCCCGGCAGTAGGCGCAGAAGATCTCTTCTCCCTTCTTCTCGTCGCCGGCGAGGGGGATGTCCGCGTTGCAGATCGGGCATTCGAGATCTTTGGCCATGGCGTTCTCTTCGTCCTTGGACAAAAGAGCCTTGACCCTCGAAGCCGGCTCACGTAGATTGGTCGGGCCAATTGGTCCGACCATTGACTTTTCGTTCCCGCGGGGACACTCAGGAGAAACGTGGCCCGATCCGCTCGAGACACGATCACCGATCACCTCAGGGGTGAAATCCTGCGCGGCACCTACCCGGCCGGCGGGAGACTCCCGCCCGAGCGGGAGTTGGCCCAGCGACTGGGCGCCAACCGCAGCTCCGTTCGGGAGGCCCTGCGCAAGCTCGAGCAATCGGGCCTGGTGGAGATCCGTCACGGCGGAGGCGCCACCGTTCTCCCGATCGAGCAGGCCAGCATCGATGTCATTCAGCACCTGCTCGCGCTGAGCGGGGCCCCGGATCGCGAGCTGCTCGAGCAGGTACTCGAAGTCCATGAAATGCTGATCCTCGGCGGAACCCGCCTGGCCATCGAGCGCGGCGATCCCCTGCAGCTCGAGCGGGCTCGCGAGCTGCTCGGGCAGCTGGCGGATGCATCCACGGATGTGGAGACCTACCTCGACACGGTCGAGGAGGTTCTCGGCCTGATCGGCGAAGCCAGCGGCAACCTCGTTCTCAAGATGGCCCGCCGCGCCGTCAATCCCCTCTTCGATGAACACTTCCGAGAAACCCGCCGCCGCTTTCGGCCGCCGGACGATCGGGTCCACAAGATGGTCAGCGAGCTCGACCAGGCCATCGCCTTGCGAGATGCCGATGGCGCCGAGCGTGCCCTTCGCAGCTTCTTGCGCGCCGGGCGCAGCCAAGCGCTCGAAGTCCTTTCCTCTTACTCCAGCGTCGGCCAGTCCGACGCCGACAACCAAGGAGACCCCCAATGAGCGACCTCCCCGAAAGCCATCCCGTTCAGACCGATGGCGTGAAGGCTTCGATGGAAGCGATCTACAACTGGAACTACGACAGCGAGATCGACCAGGTTCGGACGCTGTATGCGAACGCCCTGGACCGCCAGTGGATCGCCATGAAGGATCTCGACTGGGATCGCGACATCGACCGGGAGGCATTCTCCCGTTCGTTCACGATGGGCGGTATCCCGGTGAGCGAGACCCGGTTCTGGAAGAGCTTGCCCGCGGATACGCGTTGGGATGTCGCGCGGCGCACGGCCACGTTCATGCTCTCCAACTTCCTGCACGGCGAGCAGGGCGCCATGATGGTCGCCGGCCAGCTCGTGAACGTGGTGCCCCATATGGACGGAAAATTCTACGCGAGCACCCAGACCATGGACGAGGCCCGGCACGTGGAAGTCTTCGCCGCCTACATCCGCAAGCTCGGGGACGTGCAACCGATTGCACCAGGCCTGAAGCAGCTGCTCGACAACGTACTCGAGACGGATAACTGGCTGCTCAAGGCCGTTGGCATGAACATCGTGACCGAGGGCCTCGCCCTCTACAGCTTCCGGGACATGCGCAACCAGACCGAGGAACCGCTGCTGAAGGATCTGCTGACGCTGGTATCTCGCGATGAAGCGCGACATACGGGCTACGGGGTGAAATATCTCTCCACGATCGTCCCGACCCTCGACGATGAACAGGTCGCCGAAGTCGAGGACTTCGCTTTCGAAGCGGCCCGCCTGCTGATCGACTCACGGGCAGGCCTGTCCATGCGCGATACCGCTCTCCAGCTGTGGGCCGATGCGGGCGTCGACCCGGCGGAAGCCATGAAGGCGCTGATCGAGGAGCGCGAACTGATCAAGAACTCACTGGAACGTTCGGGTGGCCGTACCGGCCCCGTTCGAGGTTTCGTGATCCCGACCCTCAAGGCCATCGGCCTGTTCAGCGATCGCATCTGCGGTCACTTCGACGAAATGTTCGAGGCCAACTTCCAGGGCGCCTTCGGCAGCATCACCGACGACCCTTCGACCTCCCCGCTGTTGACTTACTGGGATGCGAGGGCTGCGGAGACTTCCATTCGAGCGGAGTCGAAGACCTCCTGGACCTTCGGAGATGCGTCGGAGCCGACCACGATCTCGGGTTCGACTCGCAGCGCGGCGCGAAACGAGGCTCGCCCCTCGGAGGGCCGCTCCAGGGCCACGTGGGCAATCCCGCGAAGAAGCTCCGCGCGGGCGATTCGAGGGCCTGCGTCCTCCCGAACCCAGAGTTCGCCCAGTAGATCCAGACCGAGATCGGCCATATCGATGGCTTCCTCGAAGCGAGCCGAATCGAGGTAGGCATCGCCAACCGTGAGGACCGCGTCGATCGCGGCGTAGGGCGTTCCGGAAACCGGGGCGGGCGCGGGTGCCCGCGGAGGCGCCGGCGGCGCCTCGCACGCGACCGGCTCCTGGATCGCGATCTCGACCGGCTGGGGACGGTCACAGGCACACTCCTGGGGAGGCGCTTCGCCCGGAACCTGGATGACACGGCCGGCTCGGAGGCGCTCGGGGCGTTGCATTCCGTTCATCGCGGCCAGTTCAGCCGCTTCGATTCCGTGGCGCTGGGCGATACGCCAGAGGGTCTCGCCTCGACGCACCCGGTAGTTATGCGAGGCGTCTTCGACCGCGGGGATTGGAGCCGCGGCAACATCGGGTCGCTCCAACTCGGCTGCCGGTTCCGGCAGCTCGGGTAGGATCGATTCCGGTGCGCCGGGTACGATCAACTCCGTCCCAACGGAGACCTGGCGGACATCAGCGATGGCGTTCAGGTCGACCAACTCTTCCACCGTCAGGTCGTAGCGCCGTGCGATCGCCCAGACCGTCTCGCCGGGTGCCACTGTGTGGAGCGATGAGGGCACCGAGACGCTCGGAGCCGGCTCCTCCATCGCGGGTTCCGGAGCGGGCGGGAGTTCCTGCGTCAGGTGGGCACAGCCCACGAATCCGACCGCCAGGAACGAAATGAATACGGGCAGACAGCGATGGTCGATCGACACGCCAGGCCTCCTTCGGAGGGAAGAGCACGGGGGGCGTGTGGCCTGAGATTGCCCAGCACTACGTGCCAGCGCAAGGGCGTGCCCGTGCTAGCGGTCGCGATCCCGCTGTTGGCAATCCGGACAATGCCCGTAGAGCTCGTGGCGATGGCGCAGGAGCCGGAAGCCGTAGCGCTTCACGATTTCATCCTGGGCCGTCTCGATCATCTGGCAGTCGAACTCGACGATCTTTCCACATCGCACACACACCAGATGGTCATGGTGCTCATGCTCGATCTCGTAGCGGGTAATGCCGTCGTCGAAATGCCGCTCGCTGGCCAGCCCCGCATCACAGAGCAGCTTCATCGTCCGATACACCGTGGTGTATCCGATATTCGAGTGGCGATCGCGAACCCTCTGATAGAGCTCATCCCCGGTGATGTGGCCCTTGACCTCGAGGAACACGTCCAGGATCGCCTCTCGCTGCTTCGTCTGCTTGAGGTTGTGATCCTCCAGGTACGACGCGAGCGCCTTCTGCTCCAACTCGTTGGCCATCGGATGGACCCTACGCGATGGCAGGGAGGCCTTCAAGCGACACCTAGGGACTGGATTGGCGCGCGACACTCCCGTTTCGCGGCGCGTCTTGAAGCGCCCGGAGATTGCGCTGGGCGGGCTCGTGACTGCAATCCAGCGCAACCGCCCGCTCGAACGCAAGCTTGGCCTCGGCCTCGCGGCCGGCTGCGAGATAGGCGACACCCAGGTTGTTCAGAACCGGAGCTGCGTCGGGCTCGAGCTGGGCTGCCTGCTCCAACAGGCTGACGGCCTGCTCGGCATCACCGCGATCGAGGGCCTGGCTACCGCCACGAAACAATCGTGCACTCTCGATGGAGGTGCAGCCGAGGGCTCCCAGCCCAAGGGCCAGAAGGATCGGAAGGAAGTGGCGGGCGGCCATGACCAGGGGATAGCGCACGCCAGGCCCCTCGGCCCTCAACTGCCCTCGATCCCGTTCCCCTCGATCCGGAGCTGGGCGATCACCGGCAGGTGATCCGAAGCCTTGCGAGCTGCCGCGCTCTCGTGAGCGACGACCTCCTCAATCTGGGCCCCTCGCGCATACACCCGGTCGAGGGCCCATACGGGGCGAGCGGCCGGAAAGGTCCGCGGCCAGGTCATCTCCTCGTCGCCGATCAACTCGCGCTCGAGCGTGCGGGTGGCCTTGCACTTCCGCCAGGCGTTCATGTCCCCGAGCAGGATCACCGGCCCCTGCAACCGCGGGTTTTCGAGGATGCTCTTGACCTGCCGGGCTCGAGTACGATCGACCAACGCCAGATGCGTCGCCACGACCGCGACCGGCCCTTCACTGCTGGCGAATTCCACCGCCACCGCGGAACGCTTCTCGACCCGCGAGAAGGAGAGATCGAGCGAGAACACGCTGGTGATGGGCCAACGTGACAGGATCGCATTGCCGATTTCGCCGCGGCGATGCACGCGGGTCGCGACGAAGGCCAGGTGGAGGTTCAGGGCGTCCGCCAGGCGCTCCAGCGGATCCTCTTCCCACTCGAAGGGCCGGAGCACTTCCTGGAGACCGATGACGTCGGCTTCCAACTCGGAGATCACGAAGCCAGCCCGGGCCGGATCCGGCGCCCGGACCCCGTTCAGGCCTGCCCAACGGTGCACGTTGTAGCTGGCCACGGAGACCTCCCGGCCCATCGTGCCACCCAGCGGCAGGCTCGGCGCCCGCACTGCAGCGAGGTAGGGAATCGCCGCGGCAAGCGCGTCCTTGCGTTCTGCGGCTCGCTCCTTGCGGGCGCGCGTCTCCGCTCGAGAGCGGCGCAAGCGGCCCCCCGGCGGCGCCAGGTCGTCGGGCGCGAACTCCTTGTCGATCATGTGTGTGGTCATCGGTCGGCGGCGCCCCGCGGTCAACCCGCACCCGTCGCCGTGCGCGTTGATCCGGTGCAATCATAGCGAACGGCTTTGAGTGGGGTGAATTTCACGCGCAAAACTTCATGGAGACGAACGAATCGCTGGGGATCCCTCCGCCCTACGACACAACCCCCAAGGCGGCCAGGCCTCGTGCCGATAGGCTGGGATCATGGCAAGACACTCCCGAAGTGCCAGCGGTTCCCTGATGGACTCGCCGCAGGTCAAGAAAGCTGCGGCGGCCCTGCTGGACGCGGTCGCCGAAGAGGCCAATTCCCGAGCACTCAGCCCGGCGGCCTACGAGCGCGCGATCAAGCAGCTTGAGCGTCTACGCGGGCGCCCCCTCGGTTGGCCCATGCTCCAGGCGGGCGTCGGCCAGGGCGCAACCCTTCGGCTTGCGGACGGCACCCGACTCCTCGATTTCATCGGGGGAATCGGCGTCTACGCGTTCGGCCATAGCGATCGCCAGCTGCTGGAAACCGCCGTGGCCGCCGCCGCGGTCGACACCGTCTTCCAGGGCCATCTGGTCCCCGGAGTCGAGAACCTCGAAATCTCGAAGTTGCTCGTCAAACACGCGGGCCCTCGCCTCAAGCACGCGTGGCTCTCGGTTTCCGGAGCGATGGCCAATGAGAACGCGCTGAAGATGATCCTCCAGAAGCACCAACCGGCGGATCGCATCATCGTCTTCGAGAACGCCTTCGCCGGACGCACCCTCGCGATGGCCGAGCTCACCGACAAGCCCGGCTTCCGGGAAGGCCTGCCGTTGCGCGGCAACGTGCTCCACGTTCCCTTCCATGACCCGTCGCAAACGGATCCGATTCGCAACGGCCTCGATGCGTTGGAGGCACACCTCGGGCGCTTCCCGGGTCGGATCGCGGCGATGATGTTCGAGTTGGTACAGGGTGAAGGCGGCTTCAACACGGCCCCACCGGAATACTTCCGGGCGCTCATGGAACGTTGTCATGAAGCGGGCGTCGCCGTCTGGGTGGACGAGGTGCAGACGTTCGCGCGAACCGGCGAGCTCTACGCCTTTCGTACACTCGGACTGGAAGATCTCGTGGATGTCGTCACGTTAGGCAAGGTCCTTCAAGGCAGCGCCGTCCTCTTCAGCCGCCGCTACAACCCGAAGCCCGGCTTGATCTCCGGCACCTACGCCGGCTCCACGGTCGGTATGGCCGTCGGTGCCCAGATCATCGAGAGGCTCGATCAGGAGGGCTACCTGGGACCAGAGGGACGGATCGTCGTGCTTGCTCGCCGTGTCGAGCGCCGTTTCGTTTCCCTCGCCAAACGCATGCCCCGGGCCATCGGTCCGCGCAGCGGAATCGGCTCCATGCAGGCCTTCGTCCCGTGGAATGGGAACCCGGAGGTGGTCGGCGCCGTCCTAAGGAAGTGCTTCGAAGAAGGCCTCCTCGTCTTCGGCGCTGGCCGAAGCCCCATGAAGGTACGCATGCTGCTGCCCGTCAACGCCACGGACGAAGAACTCGAGCAGGGTTTCGCGATCCTCGAGAAGGCACTCGCTGCGGTCGGCGAAGAGCGGGGACTCCAGTGCTGACGCTTCGCCCGGTGGCGGCGGGAGATCTCGACGATCTCGCCCTGCTCGCCGGCCTGCTGGACTCCATGAACCTGCCCCGGGATCCGGATTTCCTGGCTACGCGAATCGCACTCTCGGAGAAATCCTTTGCGGGGCGTCTCGATGACCCGAGCGAAGCGGTCTACCAATTCGTTCTCTACGACCACGAAGCGGCGCGTTGCGTCGGCACGTCGCTGATCCTGGCTCAGCATGGTCGACCTGGCGTGCCGTACTACTGGCTCGAAGTCTCGACAGAGGAGCGGCGTAGCTCTGAACTCGAAGCGCGCTTCGTCCATCAGAAGCTGCAGCTGCGCTCGACGGAAGACGGCCCCACCGAGGTGGGTGGGTTGATTCTCGATCCGGCCTACCGGGGCCACCCCGAGCGTTGTGGCAAGGCGCTATCGATCGTGCGCTTTGCCTACATCGGGGCTCATCGTGAGTGGTTCAAGAGGGAAGTGATCGCAGAGATGCTCTCGCCCTTCGAAGCACCGGGGAAGAACCTGCTATGGGATGCCTTTGGTGCAAAGTTCACGGGCGTCCCGTATCGGGAAGCCGACCATCTCTCCGCGCGCTCGAAGCAATTCATCGCCGATCTCTTTCCCCGCGATCCCGTGTACGCCACTCTCTTTCCCGATGAAGTGCAGAAAGTGATCGGCCAGGCCAACGAATCCGCCAAGGCCGCCGTGCGCATTCTCGAGAAGGTGGGCTTCCATCCCCTGAACCAGGTCGACCCCTTCGATGGCGGGCCCTACTACGGTGCGGCGCGAGACGCCATCTCGTCAGTCCGCGGACGACGCGAGCTGGTATTGCCTGGAATCCCCGTCCAACAAGGAGCACGCTCCGAACCCGACATGGCCCTGCTCTCCACCGAGGCCGGGGGACACTTCCGCGCCACCGTCGTCCCGCTCGGGAGCGACGACGCTCCGATCGTCTCGGAGGGCTGCCGGACTGCACTCGATGTCCGCTCCGGTAACAGGGTTTCGGTCACACCTCTACCATGACCGACATCCTTCGCAGTCTTTCCCCGGCGGATCCGGCCGACGAGATCGGGCGCTTCGCGGTATGGGATGCAGATGCCGTTGCCGAAGCCATCGGCCGAGCAAGAGGAGCATTCCCGCGCTGGCGTGACGTTGGTTTCGAGAAACGGGCGATGGTGCTGCGGCGTTTCCGGGATCTCGCCGCGGAGCGCAAGGAAGAACTCGCGCAGCTGATTGCACGAGAAATGGGCAAGGCGCTCTGGGATGCCCGGGGCGAAGCGGCGCTGCTTCCCGCGAAGATCGATGTGACCCTCGAGCATGGCATGGCTTACGCAGAGACGTTGAATGCCAATGCGAGTGCGCGCGCAACCTTTCATCCGCGGGGCGTCCTCGCCGTGCTGGGGCCCTTCAACTTCCCCGCCCATCTTCCGAACGGCCATATCGTTCCCGCCCTGGCCACCGGCAACTGCGTGGTCTTCAAGCCGAGCGATCACACGCCGGCCGTCGGAGACTGGATGCAGCGGGCCTGGCGAGACGCTGGGCTCCCGTCTGGAGTCTTCGAACTGGTGCAGGGTGGCGCCGAGACAGGCCGGGCCCTCGCCCTCGCCGAGGATGTCGATGGTGTGCTCTTCACGGGCTCCTACGCCGTCGGCCGGGCGTTGCGTGAGGCCACGCTCGATCAGCCTGGCAAGCTCCTGGCGCTGGAAATGGGCGGCAAGAACGCCATGATCGTTCTCGAGGATGCGGATCTCGAGCTGGCGGCCGCCGAAGCCGCGCTCTCGATCACCGCGACGACCGGGCAACGCTGCTCGTGCCTGTCACGGCTCTTCGTGCACAATTCGGTTCTGGAGGAACTACAGGAGCGATTGACATTACTCCTCTCCGGCTTGCAGATCGGCCCGCCTCTCGAGGAGGGCACCTTCATGGGGCCGCTGGTCTCGCGTGCCGCCTTCGAACGTGTGCAGCGCATGCGTGCCCAGGCGGAAGCAGCTGGCGGCGAACGCGTGTTCCGCGGTGAGACACTCCGCATCGCGCCTTACATCGCGCCCGGCCTCGTGCGTTTCGGGACCACGGAGCAGACACACGCCTACCAACGCGAAGAGCTCTTCGGGCCCGAAGCGTCCCTCTACCCCATCGACGATCTCGACCAGGGAATTGCCGCCGTCAACGATTCCGAATACGGCCTGGCCGCCTCGGTCATGACACGGAGCCGCGCCCACTTCGAGCATTGTGTCGGGAACGTGCGCACGGGCATCCTGAACTGGAACAAGGGCACGATCGGCGCGAGCGGTCGCCTTCCCTTTGGTGGTGGCGGCAAGAGCGGCAATGATCGCCCGGCTGGAATCCTCGCGACCGTCTACTGCACCGTCCCCCAGGCGCACCTGGAATTCGAAGGCGGACTCGACCCCGAGACCCTCCCGCCCGGCTTCCCCCGTTCGTGAGCGAAAGCCGCTACCAACGCAGCGTGCTGATGGGCGACCCCGCCCACTTCAGTGTGCAGGGCGGGGCCAACCCGCACACCCGTAATCGCTGGGGCCGCCGACGCAGCGTCGACCGAACGAAAGCCATCGCCCAATGGCAACGCCTCCGCGATACCCTGCGCGACCTGGGTGTCCGGGTGCTGGTCGTTCCGCCCGACGCCGCCCAGCCCGGTCTTGTCTATCCAGCCAATGCCGGCTTCCAGACGGAGGTCGATTCAGAACTTCCTCTCTCGGAAAAGATCTTCTACCTGGCCAACCTGCTCCCAACCCGCGCGGGCGAGAAGTCGCACTACCGTCGGGTTCTCGAAGCCGCTGGCTTTCGACTCGCCGAAATCGATCCGAAATACCGCATGGAAGGCGAAGCAGATTTCTTCCCCGCTGGCGACCACTACCTGCTGACCTTCGGTGGTATCGAGAAGCAGCGCTTCGTTCCCGCCTTCGCATGGCCACCGTGGAAACGTGTGTACGGATTCCGCACCGACGTCGGCGTTGCGCCTTTCCTGGAAGATCTGGCGGCGCCCCACCCCGTGCTCCACGTGAAGCTCATTCTGGAAGCGCACTACCACGGCGATACGGCGCTCTGCGCCTTCGGGCCGCGCCGTGAATTCCTGCTCGCCTATCGTGAGAGCATCGAACCCGAGGCGTGGAACCAGCTCGAAACGATCTTCGGCGACCGGTTGATCGCACTCTCGATGGCGGACGCTGAACGCTACGCCGCCAATTCCTTCACCCTCAGTCAGGACGGCGTCTCCCACCTGATCCTGCCCGGAGGCGTCTCGGAAACCCTCCTCGATCAGATCCGCGAGCGAGACGTCACACCCATCACCGTCGACGTCTCCGAGTTCCTCAAGAAGGGCGGCGGCTCGGTGAAGTGCATGATCGGGGATCTGGGGCCGGTGGCGGTCGATCACGATCTCGGAACGCTTGCGAATTCGGTGGGTTAGCGTGCCCGCGCTGGCGATCGCGCCAGAGGGCGTTCCGGGGCCAGAGCTCTCTGGAGGCCATTCGAGGCCGAGGTACAGCCGCCTTGGGCGTGCCCGAGTAATCTCGAGAAGCCTGAATTGAACCACTCCGAAGTGGACCTCGACTCCCCCTGCACGAAGCCAAGGAGGAATGGCGATGACAATCCGAAGACCGCTCGTGATGGGCTTGGGGATCCTCTGGCTAGCCCAGGTCGCAGGGGCCGCCGAGCCCAAGCTCCTGACGCTGGGGGCCTCTCCCAATCCGGTGCAAGCCGGCCAGACGGTAGAGCTGACCCTCACGAAGAAGGGCCCGAAGTGCGCTGTGCTGGTGAACTACGGCGCGGGCACGCACCACATCGGGACCAAGGATGGAAACCAGCAAGTGAAACTCCCGGCGCTATTTGCGAACGCCGGAACCTATACCATCAGCGCCGTCGGCAAGAAGAAGGGCAACAGGCCCCGCTGCAAGGGCTCGGTCCCGCCGGTGACCGTGGTTGTGAAGGCCAGTGTTCCCGCCCCGCCTGGGGAACAGCCGCCGAAATCGAAGGGGCCGAAGCTCGGAACGGGGCAACGACGATCCAAGGGGCCAGCCAACTCCCTGAAGGTCCTGCCGCCCACCCATACGGATCCCACGACGACGCCGAAGAAGATCGAGCCGTTCATACCGGCGGAGAACGAGGTCCCCGATTGCCCGGGTTGCCTCCTCTAGTTCTTCACGCATGAACTCGTGAACGCTGGTTGGACCCTGCTAGAGCGGCGAGTGCAGCCAGGTTGCTCACCATCCGTGACCGTTGGGGAACTCCGAACCGGCCGCGCCCCGCTCGACCGGAGTCAGGCCCCACTATCGGAACAGCCGGTCGATCTCCTTCCCGAGCCCCCCTGAGGAGCTTTTCAGCTCGGGCCCGCCAGCCGTCCCGCTCCGGGAAGCGTGGGATCGGTCCGATCCTCGCGACGTTCCGACGACGACACCGACGACTGACCTGAGTCTGAGGTCGATCGCTTTCGGTGCCCGCCTTCGAGCAGGTGGCGCTACCGATGCACTCGGAGACATTGCCAACCGGTGGACCATGAGGCCCAGGGACAATATGCCCCTGAAATACCGATGCCTAGCATCGCTCCTGGGCAGATTTTCAGTATCGTGCGGTGCGGTCCCATTCTCAGAGCGCCACCGGAGACGATGAACGTGTACCGAGCAACAGACGCGGAACTGAAGCAATACGATGAACTGGGATTCTTCGTCAGGGAGAGGGTCTTCGACGGTCAGGAACTCGAGGGGTTGCGGGCCGGCGCAGAGAACGTTCACGCTCAAATCGTCGAGGCGGCCGGCCGAGATGACGCCGGCCCGATCGATCAGGTCGACAACCAGAAGTACCAGACCGTGCTGGGCTCCACGATCAAATGGGAATGGAACGACGATCTAGTGGCGGTTCGCTCGATGGAGCCGACCGGGCACCTCGACGCGCGCCTGGAAGTGCTGCTCGACGATCCGCGGCTCTATCAACCGGCCCAGTCGATCAATCGATGCGACACCCTCAGCGTCTTCAGCGACAAGCTCAACGTGAAGCGCCCGGGTGGGGCACCGTTTCCGTGGCACCAGGAAGGATTGTACTGGGAGAACGGGGCCGAAGACCTCGAATCCCTGGTCAGCACACTCACCTACCTGGATGACTCGACGAAGGAGAACGGTTGCCTCTGGGTGATTCTCGGTAGCCACAAGCACGGCAACCTGAAGGGGCTCGAGGATCGCGGCGTGCTGGGAGCGCTCTACACCGATACCGACCTCATCGATGGAGAAGCCTTTGCAACTGAGCTGCCCGCCGGCAGCGTTCTCTACTTCCATCGCGATCTCGTCCACGGCTCGCAGACCAATCGAACCGGTGCCAGTCGCCGCGTCTTCGTGGTGGCCTATCAAGCGGGGGGGCTGCACCGCTGGCGCATCGATCGAAAGCGCGAAGTCGTGATGGGGCAGCGATCCAGCGGCTGAGATCGGCCCGGGCGGAGGCGAGCGGGCTTCCCGAGCAGCGCGCCAGCTTCCTGATCGATCCCTGGAGCACGGCCTATTGGATCCGCTTCGAGTGCGAGGACCGGCGCCGCAGCCTGTTCCTCTACTCATTCGGGCCGAACCGTCTGCGCGACTCGAGCGAATGGGAGATCCTGGGCGACGATGTCGGTGTCTACCTGGTCGGCGCGCCAGGGCCGGAATCGGCCAATCCCTGAATGGGATTGGGGGAGCTTGTGCGCTGGACATGTACGAGCTGTAACGTTCATGCGAAGTTCTTTCGGCCTTCGTGCAACCAGGGGAAACATGGGTCTCGTCGAAGAAATCTCGGAAGGCATGAAGGCCGCCATGAAGGCCAAGCAGGCGACCCGCGTGACGACCCTACGCAACATTCGTGCGTCCTTCCTGAACGAGATGAAGAAGGACGGCTCCGAGACGCTCGAAGACGAGGTTTGCATCGGCGTCTTGCGTCGGATCGAAAAACAGCGCAAGGAGAGCATCGGAGCCTTCGAGCAAGCGGGCCGCGAAGACAGAGCCGAAGCCGAACGCGAAGAACTCGCGGTGGTGCAGGAGTTCCTGCCCAGCCTCGCGGATGAGGAGACCACTCGCGGCTGGGTTCGCTCGGCCATCGAGGCGAGTGGAGCCAGCGAGCCCAAGGAAATGGGCAAGGTGATGGGCGCCTTGATGAAGGCCCACAAGGGCGAGGTGGACGGCGGGCTGGCCCAGAAAATCGCACGCGAGCTGCTCGGGGCCGGCTGAACTCAGTCCCCTTGGATCCAGCGTCGCGCCGCTTCTGCCCTGGCCTGCAGATGCTGCTCGGTCGCCTCGGAAATGCGCTTCAGACCAATCCGCGCATTCAATCGCTTGTTGACCTGCGCATGCGAGAGCCGGGTAAGGCGAACCAGCGTTTCGACCCGGGCCTGATTCAACTCGCGAAGCTCGCGGCGACGTTTCCGCACGCTGGATTTCAGCGCCGCCTGGGGAGCTGAGACCGGGAGCGGAACCGGCTCTGCCAGCTCGGGAAGCTCGTCCGACTCTGGCATCCAGGCTTCTTCGGCTTCGATGTCCGTCTCTGCATCCCAGATGTCGTCGGGTCGAAGCTCCTCCCCATCGCTGCCAAGGGCCTTGGACGCGATCGCCGCGAAGAGGTCGAGTTGCTCTTCCTCCGGGTCGGCGGCCTCTTCTCGATCCATCGCTTCATCGGCGTCTTCCGGCGGGCGAAGGGAGTGCCGCCTTGGACGCTTGATATCGAGCGCGAACGAGCAGATCCGTTTGTCCTCGGGAATGAACATGTAGGCGCTCTGACGCCCCTTGCCCTTGACGAACCGGACCAGCCTTCCGACGGCTTGTCGGAAGAACAGATCCGTCGTGGTGGTCGTGGCGTAGACACCAACCCTCAGTCGCGGAATATCGACTCCCTCGGAGACCATCCGGACCGCCACCAGCCAGGGCTCCCGGGAATCCCGGAAGCCGGCGATGCGACGGCTGGCCAACGGATCGTCGGAGGTCGCAACGACCGGGCGAACACCTAGCCGTCCGCGCAGGATTCGCGCGATTCCACGCGCATGCTCCTGGCTCGTCGCGATCACCAATCCGCCCGCATCGGGATCCTGCTCCCGGAGGTGGAGGAGCTGGCGATGCGCCTGGCTGAGAACCGCCGGAAGCCACTCACCTTCAACGGCCAGTGCTGTGCGAAGCCTTTGGCTCGCGAGAGCGCCGCGAAGCGGATCGTCGAAGCTCGCCGCGTACTCCCGGCCATCCTTGCTGCGCCACTCCATGTGGCCGTTGGTCCTGGGGAAGAACACGGGACGAACGACGGCCCGGTCGCCCAGCGCATCTCCGTAGCCGTACTCGTAGTCGGGCCGCGCTTCCTCGCCGATGTATTGCACGAAAGGGATGGCTGCATCGTCGGAACGGAACGGCGTGCCCGAGATGCAGAGGCGCCGCACCGCAGGCTCGAGTGCCTGGCGAATGGCGTCTCCCCAGGCGCGGCTCTCGCCCGCGTGGTGGATCTCATCGAGAATTCCGAAACCACCGTGCGCCACCCGTGCGACGGCAGCCGCGCTCGCAGCAACCTGCTGGTAGGTCACGATGACACCGTGGACATCCGCCGGAAGCGCCGCGCGGCTCTTCCATTCGGGCTCGAGCAACAATCCGAAGCTCTCGGCCGCATCGGCCCACTGGGTCTTCAAATGGGCGGTCGGCACGACCACGACGACGCGCGCCGCCTGACGTGCGACCAGGGAGCGGCGGGCCGCCATCAACGCGAACGTGGTCTTGCCTGCACCGGGCGTGGCCACGGCCAGATAGCTCGGCGCCCTGCTGGCCTCGAAACCAGCCAACGCCTCCTTCTGCCAGCGCCGCAAAGCCGGCACCCGCAACATCTCCCACCCCCGCTGCTGCTTCTGGAACATCTGCTCCGCCGGATCGGCGGGCAAGGGATCCTAGGGAAAGGAGAGGCGAACGCCGTTTCGAATCGGGTTTTTCTGGCGCGAAGGGTCAGACTTCCGTCGGTGTGACGGGGACGCCTCGATCAACAGGAACTCTCCCCTTGCGAGGGTTCCCCGTTCAGCCGGAGCACCCGGGTGCTTCCAGGCCAGCGGCCCATGAGATCGCGCCGGCGAGCAGGGAACGCATCTCGTCTCGCTGGTAGGCGACGCCTTGATGACCAAGCGCCGAAAACAATGTGCGGCCGTTCCCCAGGCACCGCGACCACACGATCGGATGGTCCTCGCCCATGCGAAGATCCTCGTCCATCCAGAGCATGTGAAGCTCAGGGGAGTAACTGCTCTCGTCGACGCGGGCGAGAACCCGAAAACCGCGCTCGCGAGGGCTTCGGTCGAAGCTGTACCACTCTTCTACGTGAGAAAAGCTCACGGGGAGATCCCGGGTCGCCGGATGCTCCTGGTCTTCCACGATGAGCGTGCCTTCCTGGAATTGCGGGCCCATGGGATGACCGATGAACTGGGCGCCGAGCAACTCCTGGACATACCACGTCCAGTCGTAGTTCGGATCTCCTCCCGCTCCGTGGAGTCCGACGAAACCACCGCCGGCCGTGAGCCAACCCTTGAAGGCCTCGCGCTGATCGGGGCTCAGGGTATCGCCACTGGTGTTGTGCCAGACGGCCGCGCTGAACCGCGCCAGGATCTCGGGCGCGAAGACGGCGCTGTTCTCGGTGTGGAAGAGCGACCAGCCGCGCTCGGCGGCGATGCTCTCGAGCAACGTCAGGCCGGCAGGGATCGCTTCCTCATGGCGAAAGCCGTTGGTCTTCGTGAACACGAGGATGGCCGGAGTTCCGAGATCCGTGGGCAGTTCGGGCGGCTCGGTCTCGTAGGAATGGGAGGGGAAGAACCCCCGGAGAACGTTGCATCCAGGGAGCGCCAGAAGCGTCAGGGCGAAGAAGAGACTCACGGTGCGAAGCATGTGCCCTATTCTACGCAGCCCATGAGCCAAGCGCGCACCGATTTCCAGACGACCCGCCTCTTCCTGGTCAGCACACTCACGCTATTCACCGCAGGGCTCTCCTTCTCCCTGCGCTCAGGCATCATCACGACGCTCGAGAGCGACTATCTGCGTGCGATCGATCCAGCCGGATCCGGGGTCCTGGCGGGCCAACTACTGGGAATCGCCTTCACGGGTTTTGCCACCACGCTCTTCCTCGGCAGCTCCTTCCTCGACAAGATCGGCATGGGCCGCGGATTGATGATCTCCGCAAGCTCTTTCGTGGTGGGGACCGGGCTTGCCATCGCGGCCCCCAGCTTCGCCGGGGAGAACATCTACACCTGGCTGTGGTGCGGCTTCCTGCTCTCGGGACTCGGCTGGGGTTTCATGGAAGCCACGGTCAATCCGCTGGTGGCAGCCCTCTACCCGGAGGACAAGATCCATCGTCTCAATGTCGTCCACGCCTGGTGGCCTGCGGGCATCATCGTCGGCGGACTCATCGAGGTGGGAGCGGGCGCACTCGGATGGGGATGGCAGGCGCGCTTTGGCATGGTGATCGTGCCGGCCTCCGCCGCGATCCTGCTCTGCATGGGCACCCGCTTTCCGCGCACCGAACGCGCGAGCGCGGGCGTGTCCATGGGCGACATGTTCCGCGAGATCTTCCGCCAACCGATGTTCCTCGTCTGGTGGCTGTGCATGTTCCTGACGGCCGCTTCGGAGCTGGCGCCCGGCCAGTGGATCGATCTCACGCTCACGCGCACGGTCGGAATGCGCGGCATCTGGCTGCTCATCTACGTGAGCGGGATGATGTTCGTGCTGCGCCATTTCGCCGGGCCGATCGCCCACCGCATCTCGACGACGGCCATGCTCTGGGGCTCCGCCGTTCTGGCGACGCTTGGCCTGCTCGCGCTTGCCCGGGTCGATTCACCGATCACCGGAATCGCCGCCGCCACCATCTGGGGCCTGGGCGTCTGCTTCTTCTGGCCCACGATGCTGGCCAACGTCTCGGAGCGCTTCCCCCGTGGTGGGGAGTTCTTCATTGGACTGATGGGCGTTGCGGGGGCGTTGGCGATCCAACTGGTGCTGCCGGCCCTGGGTGGGATCTTCGATCGGGAAAAGATCGAGCTGGCCGGCGGGGAAGCAGCTTTCAGCGCGCTCGAAGGGGAGCCTCTTGCCGAAATCCTCCGCAGCGCAGCCGCCACGTCCTTCGAAACCCTGGCGATCCTTCCCGCCGTGCTGATCGTCATCTTCGGTGCGCTCCATATGGTCGACCGCAAGAAGAAGACGCGTTCCGAACAGGACGCGGTTTCGGGCTAGGGGCAGACGGGGCCTTCCAGGCCCAACGCCCATACCAGCGAACCTTCGGTCAGGTCTCTCAGGGCCTGGGTCTCGTAGGCAACCGCTTGATGACCGAGGGCGTTGTAGAGAACGCGTCCCTTGCCTGCGCAGGTCGTCCATACGATCGGGTGGTCGTCCCCCATCCGCAGGTCCTTGTCCATCCACAGGAAATCGATCTGGGGGCTGTAGGTGCTTTCGTCTACGCGCGCGAGTACCCGGAAGCCCTTCGTGCGCGGGCTCTCGGTGAACGAGTACCACTCCTCCATATGACTGAAGCTCTCAGGGAGCTTCGCCGTTGCGGGGTGATTCCGGTCTTCGACGATCAGCGTGGCTTCCTGGAACTGGGGGCCCAGCGGATGCTCCCCGTAGTCGACGCCGATGATCGTCTTTCGGTACCAGGGCCAGGTATGGGAACCATCGCCCGCGGCGTGGGTGCCGACGAACCCATGGCCCGCCTCGATCCAGCTGCGGAAGGCTTGTTTCTGCTCCTCGTTCAACACATCCCCACTGGTCACATGCCAGACGACGACGTCGAAACGCTCCAGGAGTTCTGGCGTGAAGGTCGCACCGTTCTCGGTATGAAAGGTCGACCAGCCGCGGCGACCGGCGATCTCCTCGATCAACGCGACACCGGCGGGAATGGCTTCCTCGTGGCGGAAACCATTGGTCTTCGTGAAAACCAGGATCGCCGGGGATCCGAGATCCGCCGGCAGCGTCGGCGATACGGTCTCGTACTCGACCTTTGGGAAGATCGCGCGCCAGACGCCGCAACCCGACAGGAGGATCGCGACGAGAGCACTGGCCATGACGGCATGGGGGCGGATCATCAGGAGATCTCCTTGCTCGGGGCGTGGAGCGAGGGTACTTGTAGCAGGCGGTCGACTTCAAGCGGCCCGACCAGGAGAGGATCATGGAAAAACCCACCTGCTTCGATGTCTCCGTGGATGGCCACGTCGCCAAGCTCGAGCTCTGCCGGCCCGACGCCTTCAACAGCATGAACCGGGCCTTCTGGCGCGAGCTCCCGGCGATCGTCGACGAACTCGATGCAGAAGCCGAGGCCCGGGTCATCGTGCTCTGTTCGACGGGAAAACACTTCACTGCAGGAATGGACCTGGCCGTCTTCGACGGCGTAGGTGAAGGCCCTGCCAGCAAGGGGGGCGCGACGCCGGAGATCGGGCGCACGCGTGCTGCAACGCGCGAAAGCGTGTTCTTCTTCCAGGAAGCCTTCAACGCCCTGGAGCGCGCACGCATGCCGGTGATCGCTGCCATCCAGGGAGGTTGCATTGGCGGCGGCGTCGACATGATCAGCGCATGCGACATGCGCTACTGCACGGAAGATGCCTTCTTCTGCATTCAGGAAATCAACCTTGGGCTGACCGCAGATGTAGGGACGCTCCAGCGTCTCCCGAAGATCATCCCGGAAGGCGTCGCACGGGAGTACGCCTACACCGGGCGCCGCATGCCGGCCGCCCGGGCTCAGGAAGTGGGGCTGGTCAACGGCATCTACCCCACCCACGAGGCGATGCTGAGCGACGTACTCGAGATCGCCCACGAAATCGCGGAGAAATCACCGCTCGCGGTCTGGGGTTCCAAGGAGATGCTGAACTTCTCCCGCGACCACAGTGTCCAGGAGGGGCTCCAACACATCGCGACCTGGCAATCGGGCATGTTCTTCGGCCAGGACATGGCCGAGGCCTTCAAGGCCAGGCAAGAGAAGCGCGCACCCGAGTTCGAGAACCTGCCGAAGCGCTTCCGCATGCCGGAGTAGGCAATCTCCGAACGGGCACCGTCCGAGGCTTCCCAGGCCGGGCAAACGCGCCCGGGTGGATCGACGGGGTTTCGATCGCCCTGGCTACAGCTTGCTTTGCAGGTATTCGAGGGTCCTGGCGTCCGCGCCCTCTTCCACCGACATGATCGCAGCGTCGAAGTCCGTTACACCGACATCCCGCAGCCGGTCCAGGCCCGCGTCGAGCGCGGCTTCGTCGCCCACGAGCGCGACGTCGGCCGGCGTCGCCGCGCCTTCCTTGTCGAGCATCGCCCGGTAGGAAGGAAGGGTCCCATACATGGCAAGGTTGTCGGCGATCCACTTGCGCGCAGCGTCCGGATCATTCGTCAGGACGATCGGCAGGCCCGCGACGATGCGCGGCGCGCCTCGGCCGGCCTCTTCGGCGGCAGCACGCAGCTTCGGACCGATATGACCCTCGATCGTTGCGGGCCCCGTCATCCATAGGATGGTTCCATCCGTATAGCTGCCAGCGAGCTTCAACATGACATCGCCGAGCGCCGCGACCAATACCGGCGTGTTCTGGGCACCCGGCACCTGCAAGCCGGCATTCACGCGGTAGTGCTCGCCCTCGAATTTGGCGGGCTCGCCGCGGAGCAGCGGGGTCAACACTTCGAGATACTCGCGCATGTTGCGTGCCGGCTTGTCGTAGGAGAAGCCGAACATGTTCTCGATGACGATCTTGTGGGAGAGACCGATCCCCAGTGTGAAACGCCCATCGCAGGCGGCCTGGGTCGTGAGGCTCTGCTGGGCGATCGCGACGGGATGACGCGGGAAGGTTGGCACCACGGCGGTGCCGAGCTCGATACGATTCGTTTCTCGGCCGGCGATGGCCAACGCGCCGATGGCATCGAGGCCAAAGATATGGGCCATCCACACACTGTCGAATCCGCGGTTCTCGAGATCCTTCGTCCGTGCCACCAGGCCGTCGAGAGTCCCATCCGGTCCAGCAGTCGCTCCGACCATGATTCCAATACGCATGCTTCTCCCTCTCGCCCGGGCGCCGGGCGGAGGCATGATGCCCCATGTCTCTCCTTTCCGAAAGAAAACGTCCCTCTAGCCTGAACTATGCACGAAAGTTGGCTGAGAAGCTGGCTTTCCAATGTTTCAGCGTGCCGCGCGGCGATTGACGCTGACGGATCTCGTTTTGGGTGGTCGATGCCCATTCCGTGGCGCGAATGCGGAGTGTGCTT
>JAAETT010000285.1 GCA_024228115.1 bacterium | reverse complement strand
TGATGAGTTACGTGGACGGACACAACGATGATCCCACTCCCTTCGTCTGGTCCAAGACAGCAGAAGAGATCATCGAAAAGGTTGGCAGAGCCAGGCGCGCGCTGGATAATGCCCCAACAGCGTGAATCACATCACTAGAGGGCGCTGAGTTGGAGAGCTTCGCGTTGGGGCTCTCCCCCGACGGCGGCACCGTTCTCGGCACTTCACGAAGCTTGGGCTATCTGCTTTTGCACTGCTGCTGGTGGACGGAAGAGATCGGCCGCGACGCGGCATTCATTTGGACGGCTGACCAGGGAATGGTCGAGTTCGAGGGTGCCACCTCCCTCAAAGTGGCCTCGATAGCTGGGCACATTGCAGGAACGGATCGGGACGGCATGTTCCGTTGGAGCCCTTCAGGAGGGTACGAGCCCCTTGGGCCTCTTGGCGGGACTGTCTTTGTGAACGACATTTCTCAGAATGGTTCGGTGATCGTTGGCAGCAACGCCGTCCCGCCCAACGGTCACCTCGAGGCGTTCCGGTGGAGCGACGCGGATGGCCTATTGAATCTCGGCACGATCCCTACGTTGCATGCCTGGAGCAGGGGCGCAGCTGTCTCCGCCGATGGGAGCATCATCGTGGGCTCCACGCAAGCCGGCCCGTTTCGGTGGACGGCCGCGACGGGAATGGAGCTATTCGGCTCGGACCACATCGAAGACATCTCGCCCGACGGAGGCACCATCGTTGGTTGGAACTTCGCATGGACCGAAGGAGACGGCTTCATTCCGGTTGCTGGACATCTGCTCGCTGTCTCTCGTTTCGGCTCGTTGGCCGTCGGACAGACCGGCTCGCCGGCCGGCGCATTCATCTGGGATCGGACGAATGGTGCCCGCAACCTTCAGGACCTTCTCGAGAACCACTATGGCCTCGACCTGACCGGATGGAGCATCTTTAGAGCGACCGACGTCTCGGCCGACGGCCGAACGATCACGGGGCACGGCACGAATCCTACAGGCGATTTTGAAGGCTGGGTCGTCGTTCTGCCGCCCCAATGCGACGACGGTATCGACAACGACGGCGACGGACTTGCCGACGGCCTCGACCCTCAGTGCAGCAATCCGACGTGGAATGACGAATCGAAAAGGCTCCCGCGCCCGCTTGTGGCCTGGGTTTCGAACTCGTGGCTCTCGTGCCGCTGCTCCACCGCATACGCCGATCGCGGCGCGTGTAGCAGCGGCCGCTGGCGCCGCCAAGCAGTACACGATTGCTCGCAGCGATAGGGATGCCACGAACCAACGGACCCCGCGATGAAGCTCTGCCGGCGTTGAAGTTCCGTGGCCTCCCTCGCGCCCTGAAGCTCCACACGTGACTGAAGTACTTGCGAGAATGGTGGCGTCCCCAACGGGACTCGAACCCGTGACGAAGCGTCGTAAGTCCCCGAAAAACAAGGACTCCGCCGAGTAGATTCTTGTCGCCCGCTTGTCGCCCGCGCTGGATTCACGCCGCGTCGCCAAGCTCCCGGTCGATCTTCGCCTTGAAGGCTTCGTAGGGCTGCGCCCCGGAGAGGAAGTAGCCGTTGACGAAGAAGCTCGGCGTCCCGGTCACCCCGAGCGTCGCGGCTTCGCTCTTGTCGGCGTCGATTTGCTTCTGCGAGGCCGGGGAGGCCATGTCCGCCTTGAACTGCGCCACGTCCAGGCCCAGCTCCTTCGCGTAGCCCTCGTAGGCGGCCTCGGAGAGGTTCGACTGGTTCTTGAAGATCGCGTCGTGCATCTCCCAGAACTTCCCCTGCGCGCCCGCAGCCACGCTCGCCCGGTGCGCGGGCATCGCCTTCTGGTGGAAGGCGAGCGGCATGTGCTTGAAGGCGATGCGGACCTTGTCGCCGTACTCCTGCTTGATCTTGTCGAGCGTCGGCGTCACGCGCTTGCAGAAGGGGCACTGGAAGTCCGAGAACTCGACGATGGTGACCTGCGCCTGCGCGGAGCCGCGCACGGGGGCGTTGCCCACGGCGATCTCGTGCTGCTTTGCCGGGTCCGGCCCCCTGCGCCGGGGCGCGGGAGCCGCAGCGGGCTGGGCCGCGACGGCCGTCGGCGGGTTCTCGGCGATCGTCTCCATCGCCGTCTGGATGCCCGCAAGCTGCTCGCGGGCCGATTCGAGCGGGGCCGCGATCTGGTACGCACCGACCACCAGGGCGACACCGAGAATCAGCGCCCCGACGACGGTGGCTGTCGGCTGGTTCATGAGGGACTCCTTGTGGGGGGTGGGGGCAGGGTCGCGGAGTAGCCTGCGAAACCGAGGTGGCTCTCATGGCACGTTCCATGCCCCAGTGGGGGGCTCAACGAAGAAGGGACTGTACCGCATCTGGCTGGCCATATCGGCGTCACAGCCTGCGTCGAGGATGTGAAGTGAACGCCTGTGCCGAGCCTGCATGTTCAACTGTTCCTCGGGGAAGGTCAACTAATCGCCGCTACGGCGACGACGGCTATCGCATCAGCTTCGAGCCGTGGCCCGGAGCTATCGCATGAGATCGCCGATGGCGATTCCCGAAACCGGCCTGAGCGGGAAGTCATGTGAAGCCCGCAATCTGGCCAACCCCCCAGCACCCCATGTTTCACCCGACGGTCCCGGTCTCTGATCCAAAACCCCCTCCGCCCTCCCCCACGCCCTGCACCGCAACGACCCGGACTAACGTTGCTATGAATGGACCCGATCAGCGGTCAACAAACGACCGTTTTCGGATCATGGGAGGATTCACGAATGGCGAGGGCAGCTCTCTACGCCAGGGTCAGCACGAGCGATCAGCACCCCGAGGCGCAGCTCGACCGGCTGCGTGAATGGGCCGGGCGCACCGGCATGGACACGGTCGAGTTCGTTGATCGGCGATCGGGCCGCTGCACGTCGCGAGAGGCGCTGGATGCGCTTCTGTCAGCGGTTCGGCGACATGAGATCGAAGTGGTCGCCTGCGTGAAGCTCGATCGGCTGGCGCGTTCCACTCGGCACCTCTGCGATCTCGCAGACACTTTCGATGCGGCGAGTGTGGACCTGGTCTGTCTGGACCAATCGGTCGATACGCGTTCGGCGGCAGGGCGTCTCCTCTACCGTGTCCTCGGTGCCGTTGGAGAGTTCGAGGCGGATCTGATTCGCGAGCGTACGCGGGACGGGATGGCAGCGGCGCGAAAGAGAGGCCGAAGGCCGGGACGACCGCGGGTGCTCGATCGCAAACAGCAGGATCGCATCCATCGTCTCCGAACGAGCGGAAGCTCGCTTCGCCGGATCGCCGACCTGGTCGGCGTCTCGTACGGCACCGTGCAGCGTGTGATCTCGGGTGGCGATTCCTCGGAGGGCCGGGTGGGCTGAGTGATCGCCAATAGCGATGATGGGGGGGGCTGGGGTTTTCGGCCTTCGGCGTAGGTTAGATCCAGCCCCCATCCCTCACGACGGCCGACGTTCCCGCGGGGAACTGCTTCTAGGCTGCGCGGGCTAGCCTGCAGCTGAGCTGCAAGTTGTGAGACAATTCCGATTCAATCAGCACGGCTTGGCACCGACGCCGCTTGCCTCTGGATTGGCCAAGATATGCATCATCACACTCTTCCCCATCGTCTCCCGGGGCGCGCCAGTCGAGCCGATTGGTCCCTGTCGCCCTCCGGGCGGGCGGTGGTTTTCGTTCATGGGTTCGGAGGCGACGCGTGCGGAGCCTGGGAGGCGTTCCCGGAGCTACTGTCTGACCACCCTGACTTCGCGGACTTGGACCTACTTTACTTCGGCTACGACAGCCGCCGCCAGACGGCCAACCGTTCTGCGGAACAACTTCGCCAGCTCCTGATAGATCTATTTGAGTCCCTACACGACCTGCTCCCCCGACATCTTCGCGACGGGAGACCAAGTGGACTTACCGAGGTCTTTCTCGTGGCTCATTCCCTTGGAGCCGTAGTGAGTCGTCGCGCCCAGATCGATCTGCACCTCCAGCACAGACCATGGGCCAAGTACATCGACTTACTTCTCTTCGCGCCGGCTCACCTTGGGGCCGACATCGTGGCGCTCGCTTCAACAGCATTGTCGGCATTCCAACTTGGAAAACTGGGCGAAGCGATCGTGAAGATGAGATGGAAAGCACTGCGAGACTTGGATCCCGCCGGCAAGAAGACGACGCTGAAGAAGCTTGAGTCGGACACGACGGACCTTCTAGCTGGGAGGGCCGCGAAGAACCTCATCGCCCGCCTCGTGATACACGCGGACGACGACGGAATCATCGATGACAACCGTTTCTGCCAGGACCCGCCGGCAGAGACGGTTGACCTGACTGATCACCGTTCTGTTTGCAAGCCAATGGGTGAGAACACCAAACAGTTCCGATACGTCTCTGGCATTGTATGCCGGAGCTAGCCAATGCGAACACGGCCTTGGCAGACCTAGAATTCCTGCGTGACGAATTCGACTTCACTCACCACCGGCTCCCGCGCCCGGTAGAAAACGCAGTCTACGGCTGGGACGACCTTCGGTCTTGGCAAGCGGCGCAGGCCGCGAGTATTGAACTCGGCTTCCGGTTCGGGGTGCTTGGGGAAGTCAACGATATCGTACGTGCGACCGTCTACAACTTCGCGGAGCACCAGCCGGCGCCAGTCTCTATCGGTACCCGCGGCGCCGACGGACGAGAAGCACTGGCCTTCGCTCTCGCGGCGCGAATTGCTGACGAGGCTCGTGACTCGGAGCGTATACTGCCCAATCATTCTCGCGCTCTCTTTGCTTGCCTGCTCCACATGGACCGCTGTCTCTTCGAGAATCCAGATCTCGCCGCGCTTGCCCGGCTGTCACCCGATCAGGCGACAGCGTTGGTCGCTCACGTATCAGCTGGGGTCGAGTCGGATCTGGCGTCGGACCTCATCGACAAATTCGATGACGATGCCGAAGCTCCGCCGTCCCCGTTTTCCGGACTGCTCGATTTTGCCGACTTCTCGATTCGCCTCTCCCGAATGATGCAAGATCTGTTGCAAGACTGGCCGGAGCTGGAGAACTCAATCTGGGCCTACTTCGGCTTCCTCTATCTCCCCCAGTCCTCGGCTGGAGAGGCTCTGGAACGAGTGATCGACCTCGACTATCTCCACAAGGATGAGGTGCAGGCAAAAAGAAACGTGGTACTCGCGGCCCGCGTGAAGGCGATGCGCCAACGAGCTTCAGCGGGTGAAATCCTACTTGGTCCGAGCATTCAGGATTCCGGTACGACGAGCTAACTGCATGGGCTACTTCGAAACCGTTTCAACGCGAAACACGATGGGCGACGCCGATACTCAGCCCAGACTGTCGAGCGCCCCCCAGCTCAGCGATCTCCTGCTATCGGACTAGCTGGGCCGTAAGCGGCCAACCTCGGACGTGGTTGCGGTCCGTATCGCGGGATCTCAGCCTGTGAGCGGGCCGAGAGGTGAGTCGGCGAAGTTCTCTTTCCAAAGCCGGGGCGTGAGTTCGGAGACCCCAGCCTGAGGGTGGACGCTG
>JAAETT010000284.1 GCA_024228115.1 bacterium | reverse complement strand
TTACAAATTATTGACGTCGATTCGAGCATCTACTGACTCTGTGAGCAACGAACTAAACTTCTTAGCAACTAACAATATCAAATAATTACGCTTAGTTACGACGATAGTCGTAGCGAGACGCTTCAATTCAGTGTTTACACGTAAACCCGTTTGTTTCACGTTTTTTAATTTTATTAGACCACGCGCTTTTTCTTTTAATAGTTGCAAAACCCACACTTCTTTCGTCTGCGTTGTTCTAATATTTGAAGAGGTGTATTCATCTTATGCACTTCGGTATCTAATTTTAACGGAAGCGCTTAATTGCGAAACCAAATTACTAGACATGGTCGATTTTATGTTGCGGAAGAAGTTCTACGGGTGGGTCTGCCCCCAGCGTCATCGTGATTTTAAAATCCTATGTTTTGTTTTTGACTGTTGCTACCAGAAGCAGTCAAAGTTTCTGTTGTAAAATAATTATCACAATGAACACATTCAAATGGATAATATTTCAGATGTGACATCGCAATTCGTCGTCTTTGACTGCTTCTGGTAGCAACAGTCGAAAACAAACCATAGGGGTTTTAAACCAACAGACTGTAGA
>JAAETT010000283.1 GCA_024228115.1 bacterium | reverse complement strand
GGCACGGCCGCGGACGAACCAGAGGGGAACGGATGAGCGCCAGGACCCAGCGCCCCTACCACGTGCAGGCCTACCTCGGCACGGATCTCTACGAGCGGATCTTGAGGGAGGCAGCCGTCCAGCGCCAAAGCGTCTCGGAGTGCGTCCGCGAGGCGTTGGAAGAGATGTATGCGATTCGCGATGAACTGAGCCGGCCGCTCGAGCTGAGTGAGGATGGTGGTTCCGAGGGAGGGCTCCTCGCGCATCGGCTACTCGGGCAGTTCGAAGAACGAATGCTGGGCGCGTTCAGCCGGCAGCTTGACGAGATCCGTATCTTGGCGGAGCAGAATCGGCGGCTGGAGGCGATGGCCGACCGGCAGTACGTGAGCTTGATGTTCTACCTTCCAGATGTCGCCCAGGAAGACGCCGAGGAGCGGTCGGCCAACGTGAACCGCAGACACCAGGCTTGGCGGCGGGCCATCGACAAGCTCCTGGACTCGACGAAGCCTCGCCCGTAGCGCGACCGTTCGGGCGCCGTCGCGGCGACCGAAGATCGGCGCAACCTCGGCAGGAACGGCGCACAAACTGTGACGGCTCCTGCCAGGTCTGCGCAACCGCACGGCGGCCGCATTGGTGAAGCGGTACCGCTTCACTAGTGAACCGCAAATTTGCCAACCCTTCAGTGGAACCCCTGACAGATCGCACACTTGGCTCGAGTCCGACTCACTCTTATCTTGCCGTAGCTTTTCCCTGTGGGGACTCCCTGCCTTCCCTCCGATTTCGCGCTTGTTCCGTGCAGACACCCTGCCGAACTTCGACCAAGCCGCGACCATGCGAACGCAGCTGGCCTACCAAAGCGCTGCCAAGCTCGTGCCGCCGAGATGCCCAACGAAGGATGGATCGTGAGCGGCAGAAGCTCGGCGGAGCCGCACTGTGGGTGCAATCCGAGTCCAGCGCGGGTGCAGCGACGCCTCAGGAAACGACGCGGTACTCGGCGTCGATGATCTCGCCATCGGGCTCGCCGGGGAACAGTCGATTCGCGTGAATGGGCTCGGTATCTTCGGCGGCTGCGCCAGGCTCCGACAGCGATGCCGCCGGCACGCCGCCGAGGAAGCCGTCTCGATGAACCCACGCCGCAATCGCGAATCCCAGCAAGGCCAGCAGCGGCCCGACACCGAACTCGCCGGTCGAAGCGCCCAGGTGGTAGCCAAGCAGGCCCCAGTAGAGGCTCAGAGCGAGCGACAGAACTGCAGAGAGCCGGGTGAAGCGGTAGAACGCGTAGAGCCCAATGAAGGTCCCGAGGAACCCCAGCCAGGTCTCCGTGAGGAGACCAACAACGGAGGCGATGAACAGGAACTCGGCAACGATCATGGGCCGGTCTCCGTGTCCCAGTAGCAGGAGGCAGCCTGCCGCTGGCACACCTCGACTATAACCCGACCAGCACCGAGGGGTAGGCGGTCGGTGGCCCGGCTATCCGCGCGGCGGGGCATCGAATAGCGAGGGCTCGAGTTCCCGAACCGACACATAGTCACCGGCCCGAGTCCAAACGACGCTATCGAGGAGGAGGACGCCAAGAAGAACACCCACCTGGGCCAGCCGACGCGTCACCACGCGGTCCTCCTGGCTGGGAGTGGGATCACCCGACGGGTGGTTGTGGCCAACGATGGCCGCGCAGGCACCAACTAGGATGGCCGGCTGGAAGACCTCGCGGGGATGTACGAGCGAGGCCGAGGCGGTACCGACGGAGACCACCTGGTGAGCGATTGGCCGATGGCGTCCGTCCAGGTAGAGCGCCACGAAGTGCTCGCGCGCGTCGTCGCGGACGACGCGGCGCATGAACTCGACGACCTCGGTGGGCTGCCGGATCGCAGCTGCGATGCAGGCCGAGCGCCCGACGTATCGGACCGCGACCTCGCGGATGAAGTGGACGTTCTGGCGATCGACGCTTGCCATGAGACCCTCCGTGTCCTCTTGGGCCCGTTGTGGGCCGGCTCTCTCACCAATCGCTGGAGAGCCGGACGCGGCAGGCCAGGCCGGAGGTCAGAAGCGGAGCAAGGGTCGAGGCAAGGGACATGAACGAGCAGAGTCCGCGAAGCGAGGGCGCGGCCCTGTGTCCGGAGACCCCGCGGCGGAGCCTGGCCGACGGCCGGTAGACACGGAGGGCCATGCAGGCGCTGACGGGGAGACGGCAACGCGACGCCAAGAAACCAAGCAGCGATGGAGACTGACACGATAGGAGCGTGGGGCAAACGACCCGAACTTCACGCGCTCGGGTTCTGGGTACCCTCGCCGCTTCCGGCGCATGGCGAATCTGAAGAAAGCAGGCAGCCGGGCCGGACTTCGAGGCGCAGGGGTGTCTGTCGATGGCGTGCAGTTCGCGTTCCTGCGGGAGCGACAGGCAATGCCTGCCGCCAGTGGTGGAGCCTGAACCGGCCATCTCGGTAACCCCTCGGGGCGCTGTTTCCCAAGGTCGGTTGCCTCCAGCCCGTGCCAGTAGTTCCCCACTCTGAATGAAGGAGGCGAATCCTGAGGTCTTCCTGAAGTTATTTCCGTTGATTTCAACTCATTGAACCCACTACTGTGAGCAGCTTCTCCAACCCCCGGTGATCGATGCGCTTCCCCCGTCCGTTCGCGTTCTGTCTGATCGTTCTCGCTACTGCTCCCGCTCTCGCCCCGACCGCTGCCCGCGCAGGCTGTTGCACGGTCGTCAAGGTCGATGGCGAGACCCAGGGTCTCTCGGCTCGGGTCTGTGAACCGGATGTGGCCGGCGCCTGCGCGACCGTCCTTTACGAGGGGGTCCTGACGCTCGGCGGCCACGCGAACGTCTGCTCGGCCGACAGCACCGTGGTGTACCAGGAGCACGACCCAGCGACCGGTAGCTACGGCGCCCCCGTCGAGGCGGTCTGCGACGGCGGCGACGTCGAGATCTAGCGACTCATTGATTCCCGCACGCCGCGTCTTCTCCCGCACCCGTACCCGGAGCTCCCGATGACCTCACGCGCCCTCCGCTTCGTTCCGGCCGTCCTCGCCATGGCCCTCCTGGCTTCCGCACCGGCAACGGCCGTTACCTACGCCTTCTCGACACCGATCAGCGGCGACAGCGTGGACGTGACGCTGAGCCTGACCGACGTGGCCGGCGGCGTGCAGGTGGATGTCTCGATTCCCTCGGGAGAGGGCGATCTGCTGGGCCTGTTCGGGAACGTGACCACCGAGAGCCTCGTCCCTGGCATGGGGGTCACCGATCCGAGCGGCATCGTCACGCAGTGGCAGTTCCAGGCCAACAAGGTCTGGAAGGTGGGCGGCGGCAACACGATGTCGCCGGTAAAGAAGTGGGACTGGGGACTGAAGCTCGGCCAGACCGGGAGCCCGGGTGGGGTCGTGGTCGAGAGCGCCAGCTTCACGCTCACCGGTGTGACGGTTGCGGAGCTGACAGGCACGGACAATCAGGGCTGGGTCTTCGGCGTTCGCATCCAAGGCACCCAGCCGTCGGGCGGCGCGAAGGTTGGCATGCCGGTGGGCGGCGCGAAGGTTGGCATGCCGGTGGGCGGCGCGAAGGTTGGCATGCCGGTGGGCACCCCGCCCGTGGGCCAGGCACCGAACGTTGCGATCACGAGCCCCGCCGACGGCAGCCTTCTTGGCGCTGGTGGCTCGCCCGTCGCGGTGAGCGGGACGGTCAGCGGCGCGACGCCCCTCAGCGTGGACGTGAACGGCGTCGCCGCAGTCGTCACGGGGGGCACATGGACCGCCTCGGTTCCGCTGGTCGAAGGTGCGAACACGCTCAGCGCGACCGCCACGAACGCTCTCGGCAGCGATTCTGCGAGCGTGAGCGTTACGCTCGACACCACCGCTCCAGTCATCGTAATTGCGGACCCTGCGGACGGGACGCTTACGGGGACGACGCCCGTTACGGTGAGCGGGACCGTCACCGATGCGGGCACCGTGAGCCAGGTCGATGTGAACGGCACGCTCGTCGCCGTGACCGGCGGCGCGTGGAGCACCTCGGTCGCGCTCCTGGAAGGCGCCAACACGATCACTGCGACCGCGACGGACGGCACCGGAAACAGCGGCTCGGCGAGCCTCACGATCACCCTCGATACCACCGATCCGGTGGTCTCCATCGGCTCACCTCCCGATGGGACCGTGACCACGCTCTCGCTGCTCAATGTGAGCGGCACGGTCTCCGATGCCAGCGCGATCACGGGTGTGGCCGTGAACGGCGTGGCCGCCACCTTCGGCGCCGGGACCTGGAGCGCAGCGGTTCCGCTCGTTCTCGGAAGCCAGACGATCACGGCCACCGCGACCGACGCCGCCGGCAACACAGGGAGCGACAGCATCCTCGTGACGCGCGGCGACCCGCCGACCATCGCGATCACCGCGCCTGCCGATGGCGCCCTCGAAGGCGTGACACCCGTCTCCGTCAGCGGCACCCACACCGGTGCCACAGGCATCGATGTGAACGGTGTGGCCGCCACGATCACTGGCTCCACCTGGAGCGCCTCAGTTCCGCTCGTGGAGGGCTCGAATACCCTGACGGCGACCGCCGTCAACGCCTTCGGCTCGGACGCGGCAAGCATCAGCGTAACCCTCGACTCGACGGCTCCGACCCTCACGATCACGAGCCCCTCGGATGGCGCAATCCTCGCGAGTACACCCGTCACCGTCTCCGGTGCCGTCGTAGACGCCACGACCACGACCGTCACCGTGAACGGGGTTCCGGCAACCGTCGTGGGTTCAAGCTACAGCGCCAGCGTTCCGCTCGTCCCCGGCCCGAATACACTCACGGCAATCGCGACGGACGCCCTCGGAAACACGACGAACACGTCGATCAACGTGACCCTCCAGCTTCCGCCGCTCACGGTGGCGATCCTCTCGCCTGCCGATGGATCCGACACCTCCGCCACAACGCTTGCTGTCTCGGGCAATGTGTCTGATGGCAGTGCCAGCGTGGACGTGAACGGTGTCACGGCGACACTCACCGGAACGAGTTGGACCGCGACGATTCCGTTGACCGTCGGCTCGAACCTCGTGACGGCTACCGCGACTCGTGCAAGTGACACTGCCATGGCGACCATCACCGTAGTGCGCACATCGAGCCCGCCGCCGCCTCCGCCGCCGGATGCTACGAGCGTGGCGCCGCCGCTGGATCTCAGCGTTGCCACAGATATCGAGGCCGCGACTTCCTTCCTTTACACCGGAGCTAGCCCGATCCAGACGGGCGTCGTTCCGGGAACGATCGAGACGCTCCGCGCCGCCCACCTCCACGGAACCGTCGAGGATCGAAGTGGCGCACCGCTGCCGAGCGTGAAGGTGACCGTCCAGGATCATCCCGAGTTCGGGGAGACCCTCACCCAGGCCGACGGCGACTTCGATCTCGTAGTGAACGGTGGCGAGCGCCTCACGCTCCACTACGAGCGAGAGGGCTATGTCGACGCCTACCGCACGGCACGTTTCGTTCCGTGGCGCGACACGGTGGCGCTCGACGATGTGACGTTGATTCCTCGCTCGCCCACGGTGACCGCCGTCGATCTCACCGCAGCCGTTCCGATCCAGGTGGCCCAGGGCGATCTCGTGACGGACACGCTCGGCACCCGCCAGCCCACTTTGCTGGTTCCGCAGGGCACGACCGCCCTGGCCGAGCTTCCCGGTGGAGGGAGTCAGGCCCTCACGAACCTCGCCATCCGGATCACCGAGCACACGGTGGGAGCCACGGCGCTGGAAGCGCTTCCTGCGACCATCCCCGACGGCGTCGATCCCACCTTCATCTTCGAGTTCACCGCGGATGAAGCGCTCACCCTGGACGCCACCGAGGTCCAGTTCAGCCAACCCTTGCCCCTCTACCTGGAGAACCTCCACGCCGATCCGGTAGGGAGCGCGGCACCGATCGCCTTCTACGACGAGGAGACGGCGATCTGGGTGCCGGCGACGGCAGGCCTCGTACTCGAGATCGTGAGCGAGACAGGCGGGCTGGCCGATCTCGACCTCGATGGAGACGGCTTCGCCGAATCCCCCGCCGAGCTGGCAACCGCCGGCATCACACCGGACGAGCAGACGACGCTTGCCACGCTCTACGACCCGGCCGACGAACTCCGCCGCTACACGACGACCCACTTCTCGTTTGGCTGCCCGCACAAGAAGAAGCCGCTTCCCCCGGATGCAACCCCTCCGGACCAGAAGCCGGGAGAGGATGGCAGCGGCAATGATTGCGATGCAACGTGTGGGAACTCGATCATCCGTAGTGATCGCCAGGTGTGGGGCGAGGCCGTGGATCTCGTGGGCTCGCCTTTCGATCTCCACTACGAGAGCGACCGGGCGCCGGGCTATGCCCCGTCGTTCTCACTCGACATTCCGCTCACCGGCGCCACACCCCCGGCCTCGCTCACGCAGGTCGATCTGCGGGTCGAGATCGCCGGTCAGATCTTCCGCCAGAGCTTCGGGCCGGGAGCCAACCAATCGACCACCTTCACCTGGGATGGCCTCGATCTCTTTGGAAGGAAACTCCAGGGCCGACACCCCGCGAACGTGACGATCTCCTACGGCTACAACCCGCCGGGACCGGGCTTCCGCTTCTTCGGGACGACGGGGCAGCGCTACACGGTGAACCTCGGTACCTGGGACAACCGCTTCGCGGGTCTGGCCGGTTGGAGCCTGTCTGCCCATCACGGCTACGATCCGCGGGCCCGCGTGCTCTACCGGGGCGACGGCGAGCGGCGTCGGGCCGCTGACCTACCGAACCTGCTGGACCAGATCGTCTGCGATACGACGGCCCCGATCGGAACGGCCGCCCGGTTCTGCCCGAACCAGGGCGCGAACCCGTATTACGTAGCGGCTGGCCCCGACGGAAAGCTCTTCGTGATGCGCACCGGAGCGACCTCGACGCTCTGGGAGCTGGACTTCGAAGCCGACCTGGCCACCCAGCTGACGAGCTTCCCGGGCGTCAACTCAATCAGTGACCTGGCCATCGGGCTGGATGGTGCGTTCTACTTCGCAGGGAGCCACCAGATCCACCGCTGGACCCTGGCCGATGGTCTCTCCACCGTGGCGGGTACAGGTGTTTCTGGCTTCTCCGGCGATGGAGGCCCGGCAACGTTGGCGCAACTCGCAGCTCCGAGGAGCGTAACGTTTGGTCCCGACGGAAGCCTCTACATCGGTGATGTGAACAACTTCCGCATCCGTCGGGTTGCCCCCGACGGGACCATCGACACGTTCGCCGGCAACGGTGGCAACTGGTCCCCCGGCAAGGTCGTGGACGTTCCCGCGGCCTCGACGTCGATCTTCACGCCCGCCGGTGGTGGCATGATGGTTGTGAGCCCGGCAGGCGAGCTGCACTGGACGTGGACCAACGCCCATCAGGTCTTGAAGGTCGATGCGGCGGGCATCCTTCGCCATGTGGCTGGCACCGGCAACAACAACGCCGGCGAGCCGTTGGGCGATGGCGGCCCTGCCGCCACCGCGAAGCTCACGTTCCCGAGCGGCCTGGCCTTCGGGCGCCAGGGTTCCCTGTGGATCGCGCAGGGCAACTCAGGGAACCGCGTTCGTCGGATCGAGCCCGATGGCATCATCACGACGGCCGTGGGTACCGGCGTGGGAGGAAACCCGGGCGACAACGAGATCGCTCTGGCCGCGAATATCTCGCCTATCCGGATGGTCGCCCCTGCGGACGGCAGCATCGCCCTCGGGACGAGCAACCGGATCTTCCGCCTGAGCCCCGCGCTACCGGGCTTCGACGCAGGCGATCTCCTGGTTCCCGCCGAGGATGGAAGCGAACTCTACGTCTTCGATCCCTTCGGTCGGCACACGGAGACCCGCGAACCGCTGACCCTCGCCACGCTGATGACCTTCGCCTACACGAGCCCAGGGAATCTGCTCGCCACCGCGACCGATGCCAACGGCAACGTGCACACGATCCAGCGAGACGCCCAGGCCAATCCCACGGGCATTCAGGCTCCCTTCGGCCAGCTGACGACGCTCTCGCTCGACGCGAATGGCTTCGTCGATCAGATCCAGAACCCGGCCGGAGAGACGCACACGATTGTCTCGACCTCGGAAGGCCAGATCACGAGCTTCAGCAAGCCGGGCGGCGCCACCTTCACGCTCACGTATGCAGCGGACGGACGCCTCGACCTCGATCAAGACCCGGAAGGGGGCTTCGTCGATCTCTCGCGGGTCGAGACGGCGACAGACCGCAGCGTCACGACCAGCTTCCCGAGCGGTAAGAGCAAGACCGTCACGATCGAGGAGCCCGTGACGGGTGAACTCATCGACACGCGCACTGGCTTCGATGGCCTCGCCACGAGCACCATCATCAACCCCGATGGCAGCGAAAGCACCGCGTCCCCTGACGGGACGGTCGTCACCACCCAGGAGGCCCCGGATCCGCGCTTTGGTCTCTCGGCCCCTATCCAGGCGGACCTCCAGATCTCGACGCCCGGTGGGACGCTCTTTCAGCGCACCCAGAGCCGGGCGACAACTACCGATGCCCTGGGCGTCGTCACGAGCCAGACCGACACGATCGATGTCAACGGCAGGATCAGGACTGTGGCCTATGACGGCCTCAGCCAGGTCGTCACCACGACCACCGCCGAGGGCAGACTGCTCTTCGATACGCTCGACGCGCAGGGCCGACTCGTGCAGACCGAGGTCGACGGCCTTGAGCCGGTGGACCTCGGCTATGACCTCTCGGGTCGTCTCCAGACCCTCTCCCAGGGCACAGGTGGCAGCCAGCGCTTGATCAGCTTCGGCTACGACGGCCTCGGCAACCTCCAAAGCGTCACGGACCCGCTGCTCCGCACAGTCTCGTTCCAATACGACACCGCAGGCCGGGTCACCCGCCAGACGCTGCCCGACAGCCGTGTCATCGACTTCACCTATGACCTGCGCGGCAATCTCACCAGCCTCACGCCCCCCGGCCAGCCCGCCCACATCTTCCGCTACACGCTGCTCGACCAGGAGGACGAGTACGACCCGCCGCCGGTCGATGCGAACGATCCCCGGACCTTCTTCACCTACGACCTCGACAAGAACCTGGCCCAGGTTGCCCGTCCGGACGGGAAGACGATTGACCTGGGCTACGACACGGCGGGAAGACTCAGCACGGTCACCACCCCCCGAGGGACCACGACCCAGGCCTATGATCCGATCACAGGTAACGTGGACACCATCACCGCACCGGGAGGAGAGGCCCTGGCCTTTGGCTATGACGGCAGCCTCGTGACCAGTACGACATGGGCCGGGACGGTGAACGGGACTGTCTCCCAGACCTACGACGATGACTTCCGGGTGGCCAGCCAAACCGTCTCGGGCAGCACGACCGAGATCTTCGTCTACGACCAGGATGGCCTCCTGACTCAGGCCGGGCCGGAGACCCTGTTCCGGGACCCGGTGACAGGGCTCCTCACGGGGGCGACCCTCGGCACTGTGACCACGAGCCACGGCTACAACACATTCGGCGAGCTCACTTCCGACAGCGCTTCGGCCGGGGCCACTGCGCTCTACGCCAACACCTACATGCGAGACACCCTTGGCCGCATCACGCAGAAGGTCGAGACAATCCAGGGCGTGACCGCGACCTATGACTACGTCTATGACCTGGCAGGTCGCCTCGAGCGGGTCGATGAGAACGGAGTCCCGGCTCGCACGTACGCCTACGACAGCAACGGCAACCGGCTCTCGGTGACCGAGGGGGCCATGGTGACCTCGGGCACTTACGACGACCAGGACCGGCTGCTGACCTATGGGACAAACACCTACACGTACAACCTGGCCGGAGATCTCACAAGCAAGACGGACAGCTCACTGCCTTCCGGGCAGCAGACGACCGGCTATAGCTACGACGCCCTCGGCAACCTCAACCAGGTCGTTCTCCCCGACGCGACGACAATCGACTACGTGATCGACGGACAGAACCGGCGGATCGGGAAGAAGGTGAACGGAGCGCTGGTGCAGGCGTTCGTCTATCAGGACCAGCTGAACCCGGTGGCCGAGTACGACGGGGCCGGGAATCTCGTTGCACGATTCATCTATGGATCGCGCACGAACGTCCCGGACTTCATCGAGAAGGGCGGTGCGACGTACCGAGTTCTCAGTGACCATCTCGGTTCGCCCCGGCTCGTCGTCGACACGGCCACGAATACCGCTGCCCACCGGATGGACTTCGACGAGTTCGGGCAGGTAGTTCAGGATACCAACCCCGGATTCCAGCCTTTTGGGTTCGCGGGCGGCCTCTTTGATGTCGCAATCGGGCTCGTACGGTTCGGGGTTCGAGACTACGCTGCAGTTACCGGTCGCTGGACCGTCAAGGATCCGATTCGTTTTGGCGGAGGCGAGGAGAACCTCTACTTCTATGCGCACGTTGACCCCATCAATGGGATTGATCCGTCGGGGCTTCAGTCATTTCCAGCGACGGTGTTTCGGCATGTCGCCAGGTTCCTCGGGAAGAAGTTAGGAGAAGGCGCCGCAGAACGAGCACTTGGCCCGATTCTCGGTTCGGATCCGGCCTGCGGGTCGCTGGATTGCAACAATGACGGAATACCGGACGACAACGATGGAGATGGTGTTCACGTGGGCGTTGATCCTGACGATGGTGACCCGAACAATCCCTTCCCCACCCAACCCGGAACTTGCATCCCCGTGGACCCTTTCGTCTCGCCCGGCGTCGGAGCAGTCCCTCCGAGCCAGGGACCTGGTTCTGGCGCGAGTCCCGGGGGCCCCCAGCCCGCCCCAGGATCGGGAGTTAGCAACGGGGGACAAACCCCATGATTGAATTCCTCGCCATTGTCGTTGCGAATTCGCTCGTGTGGTCCGGTGTGTTAGGGGCTGCTAGTGCCGGAATTCTGTGTGCCTTTCGAAGAAGGCCTAGCATCACCCTTTCAGTAGTTTCTACCGTAGCCATCTGGCTCGTCGCCGAGTTCTTGATGTATCCAGCAATCGTGCAGATGGACGCGACCATCCTTGTCGGAAATCCAGAGATTGCAGAGCTACTTGGTCGAGGCCCGATTCCCGTTGGCCAGCTGCTTTCCCCTGGGCTGATGAATCTTGCAGAACTCGCCTTGGCGTGTTGCGCCTGCATGTTAGCTCGCGCAGGCATTGCAAGGACCTATGAAGCCGGGTAGGAGAGCGGTCGGAGAATTCTCCAGAGAAGTACCTCAATCGATTCCCACCGCGTTCTTGCTCGGGCTTCCCCTGGGCTGTTCGGGCCGGTTGGAGCGTTTGTTGGGGCGATCTCCGGCTGAGTGGGAGCGATCACTTCTGGCTGTCGATACCGATGACGGGTCGCTCGAGATGGTATCGCCCGGGGACGGGTCTGATCCCGACAACGACACGGACTTCGCGGTAGATCCGGTAGCGGGGGAGGTTACAAAGGTCGGGCCCAACTCGGTAGTAACCACCCCTGAGGGGAGCTTCGAAGAGGATCCAGATCAAATCGACGTGATTCCCGGGTACGAGCCGAGGCCTGCTACCGAGGCAGAGCGCCGAGCGGTGTGCAGGATCCTAAAGAAACACGGGCTACCGTGCCCCCCGCCGCCCGACCCCGAGTGCAAGTGAAAGCTGGGGGAATGCGGTCCTACTGGCTTGCCATAGCGCTCCTTCTGGCGTCGTCTCTTTTCTTGGCCGCACATAACACAGGTGCGGAGCCATTCGTGGAGTTCCGCCCCTTCGACGCCTGGTTGCTCGGCTTTCTGCCCGGCGCTGTTGCGGTGTGTTGGATCGCTATCGCAACACTTGGGTTTAGAATTCGACGGCAGAACGCTTTCGCTGGAACGGTGGGAATCGTCGTCTCGCTTCTAGCGCTAGTTGTTGTCCTCTACATTCCCGTTGCGTATTTTGGGGATCTGGCGAGATACCTCATCCCTTCGGCTCCATGAGGCAGGCAAGAACTGCGGGTTGTAGGCGATGACACCGAGTACGCTGTAACCGCTCAGCGAACCCAAGCGCTTGACGGTCTACGGAACCGGGGAACTCCAGATTCGTCCAGACCAACCCGCCATTGGGGACGCCTGGCGCTGTAGGGTTGCCAAAGGCTTCGTGTGGCAACTTCCCGGTCCACGCGGGAATCGCCTCACCTCGGGCACCGAAGTGACCTAGCAGGCAGAAGGAGGCGGCGATCGCGCCGACGGGGCGGCTAGCGCCGCCCCGTCGGCGCGATCAGCGACCGGGACTGGCAGAGGCCTTTGAGCCGCCCTCAGCAGCCTCCTCGCTCGCCTTCGCCGGCCGCATCTGGACCGTCGCGGTCCGGTCGGTCGGCAGGTAGTCGAAGCGGAGGTTCCAGCTGCCGTCGTGGTTCTGGAAGGCGGTGCCGATGCGGGTCCAGAAGCCCTTCTCCATTCCCTCGCGCTGGATGACGCCGTAGATCGCCTGGGTGTTGACTGCCATTGTAGGTCTCCTTCGTTTTGGTTTTGCCCCTTTGGGCTAGGTCTCTCGCCCCACGCGGAGACCTGGCCAGACGGGGCTGGAAGCCGGAGGGCGCCCGCGCAGCGAGAGCAGCGACGGGGCTCGAGGCAAGGCGCGTGAACGAGTGGAGTCTTCGGAGCCGAGGGCGCGTCTCCTTGTCCGAAGAGCCCGAGTGGAGCAAGCCCGACGGCGATTGTGCGCGAAGGAGGCCTCGACAGGGCACCCAGGGCATCTCGGCGTTGGTGCGAGGGGATGGCAGCTGGACCCGCATTCCGGGCTCCACCGCGAAATACGTAGCTGCAGAGTTGAGACGACCTGCCGACCATCCGGCGGCTCGTTTGATGCGGCCGCACCCGAGGCGGACGGCTCCGAGAGCTGGCGATCAAGACTCACGCGCGGCCCCCGGTTCCTGATCGCGCCGCCAGCGGCGGAAGTCGCGCTCGGATTGGAGGAAGTGCCGGAGGATCTCCACCGTGACGGCCGGGAGTTCGATGGGCTCGTCGTAGGTGGCCTCGTAGAAGCGGCAATAGCCCTTGAGGTCGGAAACGATCTCGGCGGGCACGGTCACGCGGATCTCGACAGGCGGATCTTCGTTCTTGCGACGCTGCAGTTTCATCTTGGTTTCCTCCTCTTTGCGCTCACGTCAGAAGGCCTCGTACGGCGCGGGCAGGACCAGGTCCTTCATCACGGCGATGTTGAAGCGGTAGCCAGAGCGGATCTCGAGCGTGGGCTGGACGTTCATGTTCCGCTGCGCGATCTCGGTCCCCAGCTCGCCGAGGTTCTGGCCCAGCCCCGCGGCGAGGATCTCCCGCAGGTCACCTGTGTCCGTGGTCTGGCTTCCACTGCCGAACGTGCCCTGGGAGATCTGGAGACCGGCACTGATGGCGCTGAGCAGGATCGCGCCGCCGAAGATGCGCGCGTAGTCGCGCTGCACGTGATCGCGGAAGCCGGCGGCACCGGCGACATCCGTCCCCGGCATCGAGCCCAGGTTCAGGCTGGAGCCATCCGGGAAGATGAGGCGTTGCCATGCGACCAGCACGCGCTCCTGGCCGAAGGCGACCATGCTGTCGTAGACGCCGATCGTGCGGGTGCCCTGAGGCACGAGGAGGTGCTGACCGGTGGCCGAATCGAAGACGTTCTCTCGAACCTGGGCGATCAGCTGGCCGGGCAAATCCGAGTTGGCTTGCGTGATGAGGACCGCAGGCAGAAGTGCACCGGCTTTGACCTCGAAAGGGGTGAGCGGGGGGCGGACCCTGTGGCCCAGGACTTCCTCTTCCGCATCGAGGCTCGCGTCGCGCATGAACGCGAGCTTCTCGCGCTGGAGGTTCTGGGAAACGGTGGGGTCTTCCTCTCCAAGGCCGCTGGTGAGATCCTTCGCCGCCTCGAAGAGGCTCGCGGGATCAAGAGAACGCGCTGTCGCCGGCTGCTGCCCTGCCGGGCCCGGCAGGGCAGCAGCACGTTCACTTCGACCTTCAAAGACGATCGGCCGCGAAGTGAAGGCGCGGCTGAGGGTCTGATCGGTCGCCACCCCTGCAGGTTCGATGAGCTGCGGGGTGGCCCGGACGTCGAGCTTCGGGATCTCGACCGCCACGGACTCCGGCTGCGCAGGCGTGACCTTCGACGCCAGCCGAGGAACGCCATCCGACTCTCCATCCCAGAACCGGTCGGGAGCCGCACTCACCCCCGAAGTCTGCTCCCGTCGCTCGGCAGCCCTGCGACTCCGCTCCGACAGTGTGAAGACAGCGGCGAGGATCACAGAGGTCGCGAGGGCCCCCGCCACGAAGATGGCCCTGCGGTTGAGGCGGACGACCTGGGGGCGCGGCTCCTGCTCAATGGGTGCCGGGTCATGCTCCGGCGCGATCGGGTCTTGCTGGTCTTCCATGAGGAGTCTCCAAACGCCTAGCGACGCTTCTCACGCGGCAGGCGGCTGACGGTGATGCGCTTCTGGTTCCCGCCAACCCCGAGGACCATGACCGCCTGGGAGAAGAGCTTGTCCACTACGAAGTACCGGCCCCGCAGCCGATAGTTGACGAGCGCCTGGTCCTCGCCGTCCGCGCGAACGAAGAGAGCGGGCGCCTCTGTCACGCGCATCGCACCCGGCATTTGGATGAATACGCGGGTGCCGTCGTCGAAGGCCTGGACGGGGCGCCACGGCACGCGATCACCTTTGATCCGATAGGCAAAGTTGAGTCCCTCGGGATTGACGAAGGGAAGCCGCGCAACCTCCCTCTCGCGCTCCTTGCGCGCACCCTCACGAACGGAGGCGGCCGCATTCGCCCAGCGCTGGACGGTCTCCTGCGGGTAGTAGAAGCGAACGCTGCGGAAGTAGCCGCCCTTCTCTTCTTGGGTGCTGATCAGCCCGAGGTGGTACACACGCCGATCGGTCGTGATGACCAGGTTCGTGCTGATGTCGAACTCGGTCGGCTTGACGATGACATGGGGCTCGCGGGCTCCAGCGGGGCCGCTCTCCATCTTGGAGGCGATCCAGCGCTCCGAGTCCCCGAGTGCAATGTTCAGAACGGCCTCGCCAGCTTGAAGCTGGATGTCGCAAACACGGAGCGGCTTGCAGTAAAGGATGGGCTGGCGCTCGCCGTACGGGAAGCGGACGAAGCCGGGCTTCCGGACGATGGGCGCCCTCCCCGTCTCCTGGAACTGGCGAACTGCCTCGGCAAGCTCCGGATCGGCTTGCGCCAGGAGCTCCGCGCTGCCACGCGGCTCGGGCGACTCCGCGATTGCGATCTTCTCCGTCACGCGACTCGCCTCGATGAAATCCTCCGGCCCGAGTTCCGGTACGGACGCGCACGCTCCGCACGCCACGACTGCTGCGGCGACCGCGGGCCGCCGCCAATTGATTCGTTGCATCGAATGCCCTCCTCAGAGCTGTTTGGTCCACTGGATGTCGGTTACGAAAAGTCCGAGGGGGTTCTGCTCGATCGCTTCCGGGGTGTCCCCCGGGCGAATCTCTACGGTGAGAATGGCCTGCCAGCGCTCTTGCACGAGCACCGCGCCGTCAAGGCCGCGATGCTTCTCCGTCCACTGGATCTGCCACGAGTCGCTCGCGGGAAGCGGCAGCACGCTCGTCACCTCGACGCTCACGGTGCGCTCCTGCATTCGCAGGAACGGGTTGTGCGCCTTGAAGTGGTCGTTCAGGAAGCGTGTCGCGGCACCACCGGCGTGGGCGTACGCAGCATCGAGCAGCTGCTTCTCAGCGGCACCATCGGCCACGATGGATCGCGCCTTCCGGATGAACTCCGCCACCTGGTAGCGGACCAGACGCGGGTCGACGGTAGCGGCCCTTTCGGCGGGGCCGATGACGAGGGTCTGGCCGAGTTCGTCCACCTGAACGACGTAGGGAGTCACCCGGCTCTGAGATGCCTGCCAGAGGATCCCGAACCCCAGCAGCGCGTTCACAACCAAAGCGACTACCGCGATGATCTGCCAATTGCGCTTGCCGCGAATGAAGCCGTGGTAGCGCTCGTTCCACTCGAGTCGGCCTGACAGGTAGGGATTCTTGGAAGGACGCATGTAGGGTTGACCTCGTCAGTTCTGCTTGTGATCAGGGCCGGACCGGGGCGAAGACGGCGCGGCGACATCTCGCGACGGACTGTTGCCGGCCGTTCCGGTTCCGGAGTTCGGAGCCGGAAGACGAGCCGGAGCCGCCTGGTTCGTGGGATCACCGAACCGAGCAATGCGGCGATCCCGTAGGGCAACTGCCGTCCTCGCCGCGGGAATGCCAGCGACCCGACGGGCTCGGGACCCAACAGCCTCAGTAGCGAGAGCAGAGACCCCGCCGGCCACGGAACCCACCATGCCAGTGCTGCCTGCAGCGCGGGCATCTCGCGCGTAGCGGCCGGCTTCCAGGATGGCCGTCGTCCCACGGGCTCCAGAGGCGGCGGCTCGCGCAGCGATGCCCGTCACGCCTACGGCCATTGCAGCCATCGAGCCACCCGTATAGATCGCGGTCCCAAGAGTCATGTTGACCGAGCCCCCGATCAGCGCCGAGGCGAACGACGGGATCTGCCACGCCACGATCATGTAGACGAGGGAAGCGCCCAGGATCGCGAAGAGATCCGTCGGCGACGTTCCAACCCCGGCGAGGGTGGGCCCCCAGGAGGCAGCCAGGGCCGTGCCAACGCCGATGATCAGATAGAGCACGAACAGCTTGATCCCGATGGCGACGGCGTAGCTCAGGTAGCGCTCTGCGAACGGCATCGTCCAGCGCGAGCCGGCAAAGCCCAGCAGCAGCACGCCGCCGCCAATCACCACGTACATCTCGATCAGCGCCAGCGCGAGCTGGCCCGCGATCACCACGAACGCCAGAAAAGCCAGCAGTGCGGCGATTGCCGCGACGAAGTTTCCCCCAGGCGACGTGAACCAGCCGGCCACGCTGATGCTCGAAATGAGCGAAGACGCCACCGCAATGCCTTGGTCGATCACGGTGCTGGGGTTGAGTTCCGGGAGCCCACCGGCGATCTGCCCTGCCGTCGCGAAGCCGTCGATGATCGCGGGAATCCAGACGTCGGCGAAGGTGAGAACAGCCAGGAAGAAACCGATCGCGATGATGCGCTTCAGGAACTGGACGAAGATCTGCGTCGGATCGTCGCGCTCGAGCACCCACAACGATGCGGCCCAGACAATTTCGATCGTGGCCAGCGTGAAGAACAGGTTCCGAGCGATGGGGAAGAGCGCTGCGAACCAGCCGGCAGTCGCAGCCTGGAACGCAAGGACGAGGTTGGTGAGGATGGAGGTCATCGGAGAGCGGTCGCCGTTCGGTTAGGGTCGCGGAACGGCGCCCAGGCCTTGGCTCGGCCTGGAGACGGGTACGACCATGGACCCGTTGCCGATCCAAGCATTGAACGCCGCGGCGGAACCGGCAGCTTTCGCCTCCTGGGCGCCGAGGTAGGTGTTCTGCGCGTTGATCTGCGCGGCGAACAGCTGGCGGAGCTTGGCGGCCTCTTCCACCTGGAGGCTCGCGATCTGGTTGCCGACCTGGAGGGCTTCGAGCCGTCCCTGAGCGGAATCGTTGGCGGAGCGCAGCCTGTTGAGCGCCGCCTGCACGCTCGGCGCGTCCGCAACGTTCTGGCCGGCAGAGGCGAGCGTTCCCCGCAACGTGTCGAGTGCGGTGGTCGACCAGGAGTCGTACTCCGCCGCCCAATCAGTGGGAGGCACGAAGCCCGGAAATCGGCTCTGGAAGACACTGTCGACGTTCCCGAGCGTGTAAGGGATCGAGAGACCGATCTGCACCGTCCGACCGAGACTGCTTAGCGCGCGTTGAACGTCGCCCCAGGCAACGGTTCCGGCCGGTGTCGTATTGACCACCATGTTCTGAAGCATGTCGAGCTCGTTCTGGAGCTGTTGGACCTGCTGCAGGATCTGGGTGCCCTGGTTCGCAACCATCTGCACCTCTTCAGCGACACTCAGCGTCTGCTCGACCGCAATGAGGATGTTCTGAACCAGGTTCGTGAGGTCGAGGACGATCGCCTGGCTCTGGCTGGCGCGTGGCGGCAGGCAGACGAAACCGACGAGGATGATGGCCGCTGTTCCTTTGGCGAATCCAATGCGCTTACTTCGAGTCATGTTGTTCCTCCTTGCGGGCACGCCATTGCGCGGCCCAATCTGAAAGCCCGCGGATGCGCAGCCACTCGGCGACCCAATCGTTGGGGTTGTCTTCGATGAGGGCGCGGCATAGCTGCAGGTCTTCTCGACCCGAGGCGCCCACGAAGCTCAGCGCCAGCGAGCCGAGCCCGAGGTCGATGAGACGACGGCCGAGAGGCGAGGCGTAGTAGTAGTGCCGCTTCGGAATCGCCCCGGAGAGGATCTCGACCTCGTGGTCACTGAGACCGATCCGCCGGTAGAGTTCGCTCGTCTGCTCACTGCGGGCCCCCGGGTTCGGAAGGAAGAGCCTCGTGGGGCACGACTCGAGGAGGAGATCCCGCCGCGGGGAGCGAAAGACTTCGGCCAGGCTCTGGGTCACGAAGACGACCGCGGCGTTCGCCTTGCGCAGAACACGAAGCCACTCCTCGAGCTTCTCGGCGAAGACGCCGTGGGTCAGCATCAGCCAGGCCTCTTCGATCACAATCAGGGTCGGCCGGCCGGTGAGGCGCTGCTCGATCCGGTGGAAGAGATACATGAGCACCGGGACGGCGTTGACGTCGCCCATGTTCATCAGGTGCTCCATCTCAAAGACCTGAAAGCTCCCGTCGCGAAGCCCGTCCTCTTCGGCGTCGAGCAGGCGACCCATCGCGCCCTGGAGCGTGTAGTGCTGAAGACCCTCCCGGATCTCGCGATCCTGGATCGTGTTGAGGAAGTCGGTGAGGGTTCGGCTCTCGCTTGCACCCAGCCGCTCCAGTGCGACGTGGATCGCCTGCCGGTGGGCGGGCGTGACGGTGACGTCCTGCAGCCCGAGCAGGATCTCGACCCAACCCGCCGCCCAGAGCCGTTCTTCGGGGCGATCGACCTCTGCAAGCGGGCAGAACGCGAGATCCTCCGCCTCGTTGCTGGCCACGTCGTAGTGGTCCCCTCCGGCTGCCCGGGTGAGGACGAAGCTGCTGTACCCCTTGTCGAAGGCGAAGACCTGGGCGCCGGGGTAGCGGAAGAACTGGGCCATCATCAGGCCGATCAGCGTCGACTTGCCCGAGCCGGTCGGCCCGAGAATGAGGGTGTGCCCCACGTCGGAGACATGGAGGTTCAGGCGAAACGGAGTCGAGCCGGAGGTGTTGGCGTAGAGCAGCGCCGGACTGCCCGGCGGGTAGTACGGACTGGGGTTCTCCTCGAGCCCCGGCCAGACGCTCGTCGTCGGAATGAGATCGGCGAAGTTGAGCGTGTGAATCAGCGGCCGCCGGACGTTCCGATACCCGTGGCCTGGGATCGAGCCGAGGTACGCCTCCAGCGCGTTCACGTCCTCCACGCGAGCGGCGAAGCCGTGATGCTGGAGGCTCCGGCACACCTGCCGCGAGGCGGCCTCCAGCGCTTCGGGGTCTTCGTCGAGCAGCGAGATGACGCTCGTGTAGTAGCCGAAGCGCACCGTCCCCGAGGCCGCCTCTTCCACCGCATCGTCGGCATCCTCGGCCATGGCCACGGCGTCGCGGTTGCCGAACGTAGACTCGCCCAGGTTCAGTGCCTGCTTGACCAGGCCGGAGACGCCCTGGCGCTTCTGGAACCAGTTGCGACGGAGCACCTTGAGGCGCGCCTCGGCCGTGTCCGGGTCGAGCGGGATGAACCGGTTCGACCAGCGATACTCGACTGGGAGGCGGTTCAAGAAGTCGAGGATTCCGGGGAAGGACTCCGCAGGGAAACCTGCAACGGCGATCGGCCGCACATGCCGATCGCCGACCCGCGGCCGGAAGCCCCCGACGAGATCCTGGCTACCCAGCAGAGCGTCGAGATACATCGGCGTCGGAGGAATTCGTACGGGTTGCGAAAGCCCGGTGACGCAGTGGTGGAGGAAGCTCAGCAGGTCTTCCGAGCCCATCGCGCTCAACGACAGCCGATCGGTCAGCGCGTCCTCGAGCTCCACCACGTGTCTCTGGAACGAGCGCAGGATCGCCTCGTATCCAGCAGGATCCTGCGCGTCGCCTTCGACGAACCACCCGCCCAGGCGGGCCTGCACGTCGCGCGGAGGCAGGTAGGTCACCGTGAGCGCGTACACGCTTTCATAGGTGCTGCGCCCAGCGAGGTATTGGAGACGGCGCTCCTCGTCGATCAGAGAGGTCGTCGGATCCGGGAAGGCTCCCGGCGGAGGGTAGGCTCCGGCCGGCCTTCGGACGGCATCGGCCTGGAGCATCCAACCGTTGCCAAGCCGAACCAGTGCCCCGTTCACCTGCGAAGAGAGGATCGCCAGCTCCTCGTGGCTCGCGGCCTCCATGTCCGGCCCGGAGTACCACCACCCTGCAAGCAGGGCCCCGTCCTTGTTGAGGACCACGCCCTCCTCGACCAGGGCCGCGAAGTTCAGGAGATCCGGCAGGCCGACAGCGCGTGCGCGGTGCTCGCGAAGCACGCCACTACTCCGAGACGGTCACGGAGGGCTGGACCAACGGAGCCCTCCGAAGCGGCCGCGGCGCCGCGGGGTAGTACGTTGCCAACCGCACGTGCCGCACGTACACGCGCCGGATCTCCGGGTCGCGCTTGGTCAGGAGTACCAGGCCCCAGTGGCCGACGACGAGCAGGCAGGCCGAGACAGTGAACGTGTACCAGGAGAGGCCGATCCCCAAGAGCAGCGCCACGACCACGACGCCGTTCGAGAGAACGAGCTCGCGGTCTGCTCCCGCGAGGAGCACCGGACGCGTGAGTGCCTTGTGGACGGGGATGGTTCTCGGCGAATCAAGCGAGGCAATCCGCTTGGGCTGGTCTTCCATCAGAACGTCGCCCCAACGAACCCGAGGCTCGTAAGCACCGTAAGGGCACCCAGCGCGATGGCCGCACCGAAGGCGATTCCGAAGACCCGGCGAAACGCGCCCCCCGATTCGCCAAACGCGAACAACAGGCCCGTGATGACCACCGCGACCGTGACCAGGATTCGCGCAACGGTGCCCTGGAGGTTGTCGAGGAGAATCTGGAGCGGGGCATCCCAGGGCATCGAGGGCCCTGACGGCGTCGCGTAGGCGACCTCCGAAACGCCGAGGACCACAAGGGCTCCGAGCGTTCCGGCCATTGCGAGTGCCCGGACCAAGCGCCCTTCCCTCTTTGACAAGGAAGCCACCGGCATTGCAACTGTCTTCATCTCATCCTCCTCAGCCTTCCGCGACAACGCGCGACAGGCGATAACCTTGGCCGGGCTCGAAGCCCTCCACACGGAGGAGCTCTTCCACCCGGCGTCCACCGTTCTTGCGAGCGATCGATACGATCAGATCCACCGAGTCGGCGATCAGCTGCGGCTGCGACGGGACGCCAGCTGTTGGCGATCACGAGAAACCGTAGAAATCTGATCATCTAGCCGTGGTCGCGCGCGAGTGCTGGTTTCTCGTCAGAACGGCGAATCGGTGTCGGTCGGATCGGTGTCGAGTTCGCGATCGAGAGCCGCGAGGTAGT
>JAAETT010000282.1 GCA_024228115.1 bacterium | reverse complement strand
GGGTGGCGCGACATCGAGAAGCTCGTCCGAGCTCTCACCGTGTCCGAAACCAGCGAAGAGGCGACTGCAAAGCGCGTCGCCTAGGATTCAAACCGGAGCCGCCGCTCAGAGAAGATCAACAGCGGACGGGACATCCCCTCGGGGAACCCGGGGCGGACTCAATGAGCGACCCTCGTTCTCGTCACACCGAAGTGCGACATAGTCGGGAGCATTGCGAACCTGGCGAACCAGGTGCACCGCGCTAGCTTCTCGTCTGCCAAGACAGAAAAGCAGAACGCGCCTACATGCGTTCCCGGGTACCCCCCAGCTGGGTGCTAGCTACCGAGAGCCCCGCTTCTTGCGGGGTTTCTTGTGTCTGGACGTCCCAGCCGGCGCGCCTTTTCGAGCCGTCTTCTTGGCGTTGGAAGGGGAGGGCGTCCCCGGTTTTTCTAGGGCTGCCGTCACACCGAAGGTTCGCGCAAGACCTATAGCCGCGTCACGAACCGAGACGTCGTCGAGTGCTGCGACCAGGTCGAGCACGTTGCCCTGAGCGCTGCACGAACCGCTCCAACACCTGAAGCCTTGAAGGCTCGGGGCGACACGAAACTGTCGCTCGTTGTAGCCATCATGAACCGGACACTTCGCGGCAAGACCTGTAGGAGTCTCGCGATAGGGAAGGCCGCGAGCATCGAGTACGTCTCGAATGTTCACGGCCTTCTTCACTTTCTGAAAGTCGATCCAGACGCCACCCATCACGCTTCCTCCTTTGCGGGGAGAAGGCCTTCCTCGGAAAAGGAATAGAAGGCAGACGCGACCACGATGACGTGATCTAGAAGCTTGATGCTCAGCAGCTCACCAGCTTCGGAGAGCCTCTTGGTAACTACTCTGTCCTCCGCGGACGGAGAAGGATCTCCACTCGGATGGTTATGCACAAGGATGAAAGCCGAGGCATTCTGGGTCTGCCCCGATTCCGTAGACACTTTGGTTAGACCGTGAGACCCGGCTCCTCCGGATCTCTTCTTCGTTCAGTAATGAACGGGGGTTCGGGGGCGGAGCCCCCGAGTCTTCCGTTTCCGTTCTTGAGCTCGAATTCC
>JAAETT010000281.1 GCA_024228115.1 bacterium | reverse complement strand
ATTTCTTATCTCTCGGATTTGGATGAAAACCGGTCCTAGTATGCAGTTTCAGATGGGGATTTCGAATTTGACATCGAAGAAGTTCTGCGTCTTCATCCGATCGGGATATCGGGACACCGATTCAGGCGATTTTGGGGTCAAAATTTCTTACCGCTCGGATTTGGACGAAAACTGGTCCTAGTGTGCAGTTTCAGATGGGGATTTCAAATTTGACATTGAAAAAGTTCTGCGACTTCATCTGATCGGGATATCAGGACACCGATTCAGGCAATTTCGGGGTCAAAATTTCTTACCTCTCGGATTTGGACGAAAACCGGTCTTAGTATGCAGTTTCAGACGGGGATTTCGAATTTGACATTGAAAAAGTTCTGCGACTTCATCCAATCGGGATATCGGGACACCGATTCAGGCGATTTTGAGGTCAAAATTTCTTACCTTTCGGATTTAGACGAAAACCGGTCCTAGTATGCAGTTTCAGATGGGGATTTCGAATTTGACATCGAAAAAGTTCTGCGACTTCATCCGATTGGGATATCGGGACACCGATTCGGGCGATTTTGGGGTCAAAATTTATTTTGTCTCGAATTTGGACGAAAACCGGTCCTAGTATGCAGTTTCAGATGGGGATTTCGAATTTGACATCAAAAAAGTTCTGCGACTTCATTCGATCGGGATATCGGGACACCGATTTGGGCGATTTTGGGGTCAAAATTTCTT
>JAAETT010000280.1 GCA_024228115.1 bacterium | reverse complement strand
GGCCCTTTGGACCCAGGCACGCGAACGACTCGACGTCACGACCATCATCTGTGCAAACCGCAGCTACCGCATCCTTCAAGTCGAACTCGCCCGGGCCGGCATCGCCGAGCCGGGCCCCAAGGCCCAGAGCCTTACCGACCTTCGCAACCCCGAAATCGACTGGACCCATGCAGCCAAGGCCTTCGGTGTCCCCGGAACCCGGGTCGAAACCGCGGAAGCGTTCGCGGACGCCTTCCGCCATGCCCAATCCGAGCCCGTCCCCGCTGGTTGACTTCCTGATGGGTCAGCGGCAGAGGGCGTGGAGGTCGGCGTCGTCGATTTCGGGTTTGGTGGCGGCGAGGGTTTGAAAGCGGCGGAATGCCTGCTCCAGCGGTGCTTCTGCGAGGCGATAGCCCAATGCCGCTACGCGCTCTGCGAAGCCACCTCGACCGGAGAGCTTGCCCAGGACGATCTGCGTGCCGACGGTATGACCCACGGCCTTCGGGTCGAGGACTTCATAGGTTTCGCGCTCCTTCAGCACGCCATCTTGATGGATGCCCGATGCGTGGCGGAATGCGTTTCCGCCCACAACCGCCTTGTTAGGTGGAACGTCGACGCCCGAACGAGCTGCAACCAGGGCCGAAACCTGTCCCATCCCGCGCAGATCGACGCCCGTTGCGACACCCAACCGCTCGCCGTGCACCGAGAGGCCTGCCACCACTTCCTCGAAGGCCGTGTTGCCGGCGCGTTCCCCGATTCCGTTCACCACGACTTCGACCTGGCGCGCCCCGGCCGCAACAGCCGCCAGCGCGTTCGCGGTGGCGAGCCCCAGGTCGTCCTGGCCGTGAAAGGAGATCAGGGACTCGGGTACCAGACCGCGGACGTAGGCCACCAGCGAGGCGACCTGATCGGGCGTGGCAAAGCCCACCGTATCGGGCAGGTTGATCGTGCTCGCTCCCGCGGCCACCGTCACCTGGGCCAACTCGCCGATGAACGCACGATCGGCGCGGGTGGCATCCATCGGGCTGAACTCGACGTCGTCGGTGAATTCCCGGGCGCTCCGCACCATGGCGGCGGCCATCGCGAGAACCTGCTGCCGGCTCTTGTTCAACTGGTGAGCCAGCTGCATGTCGGATGCATTCACGAACACGTGGATACGGGGCTCCTCGGCATGGCGCAGGGCCTCACCGGCGGCAGCCACGTCCTTCGGAACGGCCCGGGCGAGCGCGCACACCCGGGCCCCGCGCACATTGGCGGCCACTTCCGCCACCGCCGCGCACTCGGCGGCGGAGTTGATCGGAAAGCCCGCCTCGATGACATCCACACCCATCTCGGCGAGGGCGAGAGCGATCTCGACCTTGTCGGTCGCGGAGAAGCAGACACCGGCGGTCTGCTCCCCATCGCGCAGGGTCGTGTCCAAGACTACGACGTGCTCGGGATCAAACGGATTGGATTCGGACATGGATTCGCTCCGGCGGTGCCTCGGGCCGGAACGGGGGCAACCTTTGCCCCGAAGGAAAAAACCCTCTCCGGCCGTTCGGCGGGAGAGGGTCTCGCTAGGTCGCGCTTTGTCCTGCGCTAACAGACCCCCCCCGCCCTGCTAAGGAGCAGGCCTAGGGAAAGCAGCTGGCTGGACAAGCGACCGTTCATGGTTCGACCAGTATCGGCGGGACGCCCTACGGAGTCAAGTCCCGCCTGGTTCTAGAGCTCCAGCAGCTCTCCCAGGCGTCCTGGGTCGAAGCCGATCACCAGCTGGCCATCGATATCGATCGTCGGCGTCGCCCAACGAACCACCTTCCCCCGCAGGTTCTCCTGGGCCTCGTCCGAGCGGATGTTCAGCTCGGTGTACGGCACGTCGTTGCGGTCGAGCCACTGGGCCGCCAGATCGCAGGCATGGCAGCCCGGCGAGACGTACATCACCACCTCATGGGAAGCGGCGGCATACGGACGTCGCTTCGCCCTGGCAGGGGCCGGCGTCTGCGCGGCCACCTCGATGCGCCCAACATCCTTCCGCAACGGCTCGGGAACCTGGTCGAGGGAATCGACGAACTGGACCTGGCCCTGCGCATCGATGTACTGGAAGAGCACGCGATCCGGCCGCTTCGCCCCGCCTGCCACGGCCTCGGCCAGATCGAAGGGCGGCCCCTCCTGGATCCAACCTGCGATCTCTTCGGATGCATGCCGCGAAATCAACCAGCCGCCAATGGCCGAAACCGCCAACATGCCGATCAGAGCGAGAAGCATCGTTCGCATCCCTGGCTTATCGGCAGACCGGGGCCCGGGCACTACCCCACCCCAACGAGGGATAGCCGATCCCCCCAGCGGGTCTGCACGGAGCGCGCCAGCTCGGGCGCACGGCACAGGCCGGGATCCGCCCTCAGGGCTTCGTTCGCGGCTTCGCGGGCCACGGCCACCAACCTCGCATCGCGGACCAGGTCGGCAAAGCGCAGGTCCGGCAGTTTGCCGGATTGGCGGGTCCCCAGGAATTCCCCGGGGCCACGGATATGCAGGTCCGCGTCCGCGATCCGGAAGCCGTCGGTCGTCTCGAGCATGGCTCGCAGACGCGCCTCGCTGTCCTCGCCGCCCCCGCGAGCCACCAAAACGCAGGTTCCGGGCCGCTCCCCGCGCCCCACCCGGCCCCGCAACTGGTGGAGCTGGGCCAGGCCGAAACGCTCGGCGTGTTCGACGACCATCAGGGTGGCCGCCGGAATGTCGACACCGACTTCGATCACGGTCGTCGAAACGAGGATCCGGGTTTCGCCTGCCATGAAACGCGCCATCGCCTCGGCCCGCAATCGGGCATCCAGCCGACCATGGACCAGATCGACCGCTACGTCCGAGAACGCCGCGCGGATGCGTTCCGTGCTTTCGGTCGCCGCCCGCAAGTCGAGCTTCTCGGATTCCTCGACCAGCGGATACACCACGTACACCTGCTCCTGGCAATCGAGGGCTTCACGGACGAGTCGGGTCACCTGCTCGCCCTCCCCTTCCCGGAGCAGCAGCGTCTCCGTCGGACTTCGGCCCGGCGGCAACTCGTCGATCACAGAGAGCTCGAGATCGCCGTACAACGTAAGTGCGAGGCTGCGAGGGATCGGCGTCGCCGTCATCACCAGGACATGGGGGCTGACACCGCCCGGTGTCTTCGCCGCGAGGGCCGCACGCTGCATCACTCCGAACCTGTGCTGCTCGTCGATCACCACGAGCGCCAAGCGCGCGAAATCGACATCCCGTTGCACCAATGCGTGGGTACCGACGACCAGATCGACTTCCCCCTTCGCAAGTGCCTGGCGAACTTCCGAGGCTCCAGGAGCCGACGAGGTCAGAAGCCCGAGGCGAACGCCCGTTTTGCCCAGCAGTTGGCGGAGCGTTCGATCGTGCTGCTCTGCCAACAACTCAGTCGGCGCCATCAGCGCAGCCTGATACCCGGCCCTCACCGCCACCACCGCTGCCAACGCGGCGACGGCGGTCTTGCCACTGCCCACATCCCCCTGGAGCAACCGGTTCATGGGATGGGGCTCCCCCAAATCCCGCTGGATCTCTGCCCAGGCCCTCTGCTGGGCGCCCGTCAGGCGGAACGGCAGCGCGCCAACCGCTTCCTCCAGGACAGACGCGTCGGCGGGCAACGCAATGCCCGGCTCTGCGGCGCGCTCGGCGCGGCGTATCGCCAGGCCCACCTCGAGCAGGTAGAGCTCCTCCAAGACCAACCGCTCATGAGCCGGCGTCGTCCGCTCGCGCAACGCCTCGAGATCCGCCTGGCCATCGGGCTGGTGAATCTGTCGCAGGGACGTGGGCGTTGACGGAAGCCCTCGCTCCCGCGCAAGCGAGGCAGGCAGCGTGCTCGGCACGAGATCTGCGAAATACTCGACGGCAACCGCGACCAGGCGGCGGAATGTGCGGGGCGGAACGCCTTCCGGCACGGGATAACCGGGAACAATGGGTTCGCCCGCTGCGCCGGCGTCTTCTTCCTCCTCCGGGATCCTGTCGATCTCCGGATGGGTGATCTCCTTGTTGAAGCGGTAACGGCGAACGTCGCCGGTGACGAGCAAGCGCGTTCCCTTCGTCACCGTCTTCTGCAGGGATTCGCCGCCGCGAAACCACTTGAGGGTCACGGTTCCCGTACCGTCTCCCACCACGGCCTGGAAGAGCCGCCCGCTGCGGGCCCGGCCGCGCATGGGTACGAAATCCGCGAGCATCACCTCGGCTTCGAAAGTCCCGCGGGTTCCGACCTGGAGCGCACCCACAGCGATCCGTTCCCGACGATCGTCGTAGCGGCTCGGCAGGTGGAAGAGCAGATCCACGATCGTTCGCAGGCCACGCTTCGCCAGGGCTTCCGCCCGCTTCGCGCCGATGCCCGGAAGCGTGGCGATCGGCCGGGCAATCGCGAGATCACAGAAATCCTGGGCCTGCAGCGGCGCCAGCAGGTCCAGAGCCCGTTCCACCGCATGGCGGCGCTCGTCGCCTGGGAGGCTCGCTGCGAAAAGAGCCGCCACCTGTGCGAGCGTCTTTCGCACGTCGGGCGGGATGGCCATTCCCGCAGCCCGCTCGACGCTCGCAGAGATCGTCTTCTCGAGATCCTGGAGCCTGTCGGCCTGGCCTCCGGCGGCGAAAGCCAAGGGCTTCCGAATCGCCTCGATCGCCTCCGGGAAATCCATCCAGCGAGGGTAGCGAGGGAACGCGGGGACGTTCTTTCCGCTGTTTCCGCTCCCGCCTTGGGCCTAGCCGTGGATCTCCTGCAGAGAGCGGACGCCGATCGAGTGTTGGCGCACCGCGCGAATCGCCCCGGCCGCGGCCCGCAGCGCGGCCAGTGTCGTGAAGTAGGGGATGCCCCGATTCAGTGCGGCGCGGCGAATCGAAAAGGAGTCGCGCACGGCCACCGGATCCTGTTCGACGGTATTGAGGACCAGATCCACGTCGCCGGCCTCGATCCGTTCGACGACGTTGGGCCGGCCCTCGCCGACCTTGGCCACGGCCTCCACGTCGAGTCCCAGGGCTTCGATCACCCGTGCGGTGCCCGGCGTCGCGAGCACCTCGAAGCCGGCGTCATGGAACTCCTGCACCACCTCGCCGAGCTTGCCTCGATCCTGGCGTTTCACGGAGATCAGCACGGCACCGGACTCGGGGATCGTGTTGCCCGCTTCGATCTGTGCCTTTGCATAAGCGCGTCCGAAATCCGAATCGATTCCCATCACCTCGCCCGTGCTCTTCATTTCCGGGCCCAACACGGTATCGACTCCGGGGAACTTCACGAACGGGAAGACGGCCTCCTTCACGGAGAAATGCTTCGGCCAGATCTCTTCCGTGAAGCCGAGTTCGGCCAGGCTCTGGCCCGCCATCACGAGCGCTGCCAGCTTGGCCAGCGGTCGGCCGATCGCCTTCGAGACGAAGGGAATCGTGCGAGAAGCGCGAGGATTCACCTCGATCACGTACACCTCGCCGTCCTTCACGGCGTACTGCACGTTCATGAGGCCTCGCACACTGAGTTCCTTGGCCAGGCGTCGCGTGGAATCGAGGATCTCGTCCACCACCGTCTTGGGCAGGGAGAACGGCGGGATGGAGCAAGCGCTATCGCCCGAGTGGACTCCCGCCTCCTCGATATGCTCCATGATGCTGCCGATCACTACGCGTTCGTCGTCCGCGATCGCGTCGACATCCACCTCGATGGCATCCGCCAGGAATCGATCGACCAACACCGGATGCTCCGGCGAAGCCTTCACGGCGAAGCGCATGTAGTTCGCCAGGCTCTCCTCGTCGTGCACGATCTCCATCGCCCTCCCGCCTAGCACATAGGAGGGGCGCACCAGTACCGGGTAACCGATTCGTGTCGCGGCATCGGCGGCTTCCCGGAAGCTGCGGGCAATTCCGGAATCTGGCCGTTTGAGGCCCAGGGTTTCCAACACCACGTCGAAACGTTCCCGATCCTCAGCGCGATCAATGGCATCCGGCGGTGTTCCGAGAATGGGCACCCCGGCAGCTTCGAGAGGCATGGCGAGCTTCAGCGGCGTCTGCCCGCCGAATTGCACGATCACTCCGTCAGGCTTCTCCAGCTCGGCGATGGCCAGCACATCTTCGAAGGTGAGCGGCTCGAAATACAAGCGATCGCTGGTGTCGTAGTCGGTGGAGACCGTCTCCGGGTTGCAATTCACCATGATGGTCTCGAAGCCCGCGTCCTCCAATGCGAAGGCGGCATGCACGCAGCAATAGTCGAACTCGATCCCCTGCCCGATCCGGTTGGGGCCACCGCCGAGGATCATGATCTTGCGCCGCTCGGTCGGCTCGGCCTCGCATTCGTCCTCGTAGGTCGAATACAGATACGGTGTGTGGGCCTCGAATTCCGCGCCGCACGTATCGACCCGCTTGTAGACGGGCTGGATGCCGTGCTCGGCCCGAAGCGCGCGCACGTCTTCCTCGGAGAGGTTCCAGAGCGCAGCGAGGCGGGCGTCGGCAAAGCCCGCCTGCTTGGCCGGGCGCAACCAGGCCGGACGATCCTCCACCGCAGCGGCTTCGAGGCCTCGCTCCATCTCCACCAACTCGAGCAGGTTCCGAAGGAACCACGGATCGATCCAACAGCGCCGATGGAGTTCCTCCACACGGATGCCTCGTCGCATCAGCTCGGCAATGGCCCAGGGTCGGCCCGGGCGAGGCTTTTCGACCATGCCCCAGAGCATGTCGAGGCCCTCGGCACCGTCGGGCACGGTCGGTCGCTCCAACCCCGCATGCCCAACCTCGAGCGAACGCAGCGCCTTGTGGAAGCTCTCCTTGAACGTCCGGCCAATGGCCATCGCCTCGCCGACGCTCTTCATCTGGGTCGTGAGCAGGTTGTCCGCATCCGGGAACTTCTCGAACGTGAAGCGCGGAACCTTCGTCACGACGTAGTCGATGGTGGGCTCGAAGCTGGCGGGTGTCTCCTGTGTGATGTCATTCTGGATCTCGTCCAGCGTGTAACCGACGGCGAGCTTCGCAGCGATCTTGGCGATCGGGAAACCGGTTGCCTTCGACGCCAGCGCGGAGGAACGCGAGACCCGCGGGTTCATCTCGATCACGACGAGAGAGCCGTCCTTCGGGTTTACTCCGAACTGGATGTTCGATCCGCCGGTATCCACGCCGATCTCGCGAATGATCGCGATCGCTGCATCGCGCATCACCTGATACTCGCGGTCGGTGAGGGTCTGGGCGGGAGCCACGGTGATCGAATCGCCCGTGTGGACACCCATCGCATCGAAATTCTCGATCGAGCAGATGATCACCACGTTGTCTGCGGTATCCCGCATGACCTCGAGCTCGAACTCCTTCCAGCCGAGGACGCTCTGCTCGATCAGGCACTCCCCGCGAGGCGAGGTCCGCAGGGCCCAATCCACCCGATCATCGAACTCGTCGTCGGTCTCGGCCACGCTTCCGCCGGCACCGCCCAACGTGAAACTCGGCCGGATGATCGAGGGCAAACCGGTGGTCTTCAGGATCTCCCGGGCATCTTCGAGAGAGCGGGCATAGCCCGATTCCGGCAACGCCAGGCCGATCTTCTTCATGGCGACTCGGAACCTGTCGCGATCCTCGGCTTTCAGGATCGCCTCGAGATTCGCACCGATCAGCTCCACGCCGTGACTCTCGAGCACGCCGGCTTCGGCCAGTTCGATCGTCAGGTTCAGTGCCGTCTGTCCGCCAATCGTCGGCAGGAGTGCATCGGGCTTCTCGATCGCGATGATCTTCTCGACCATCGGCACGGTCATCGGCTCGACGTAGGTACGGTCCGCCGTCTGCGGATCGGTCATGATCGTGGCCGGATTCGAGTTGATCAGCACCACCCTGTAGCCCTCCTCACGGAGAGCCTTGCAGGCCTGGGTGCCCGAATAATCGAACTCGCAGGCTTGCCCGATGATGATCGGGCCCGAGCCGATCACCAGGATCGTTTGGATATCGGTGCGCTTCGGCATCAGTTTCCCTTGGAGATCTGGGCGCCGCTCACCGTCTCACCCGCCTTGTGACGGAGGGTCATGGTGCGGAAACGCTCGAAGAAGTAGCGGACGTCATGGGGCCCGGGTGAGGCCTCCGGGTGATACTGCACAGAAAAAAGAGGACGCTCTTGATGAGCGAGCCCTTCGACGGTGTCGTCGTTCAGGTTCACGTGGGTGATCTCGACGGGCTCTCCGGCCTCGCGCAGGGAATCGGCCTCGACCGCATAGCCATGGTTCTCAGCACAGATCGCGACCTTGCCCGTCGCCAGGTCCTTGCCCGGTTGATTGCCCCCGTGGTGTCCGAATTTGAGCTTGCGGGTGCGCCCGCCCAGGGCGAGGCCCAGGATCTGGTGGCCCAGGCAGATACCGAACATCGGGAACTCCTGAGAGAGCGCTCTCACGTGCTCCCGCACGCCCTGCGCGGCCGCCGGATCTCCGGGGCCGTTGGAAAGGAAGACCGCATCCGGCGAGAGCGCCCGAACCTGCTCTGAAGAGGTGGTGGCCGGTACCACCGTCACCTCGAAGCCATGCTCGACGAGCAGCCGCAGGATGTTCCGCTTCACGCCGAAGTCGTAGGCGACCACCCGGAGCGGCGGTTCCGGCACGGCGGCCCGGGGAAGCTGGCCCTCGATGCCACTCCAGCATCCCTCCTTCCACTCGTAGGAGGCTTCGCAGGTGACCTCGGCGACGAGATCCTGCTCCTCTAGAGGAGCCGCGGAACGCGCCAGAGCCAGGAGTTCCGCCTCGTCTTGTTGGGCGGGATCCGTGCTCAACACCCCGTTCTGGAAGCCCTGGTCGCGGATACGCCGCACCAGCGCCCGGGTGTCCAGGCCCGAGATGGCGGGAATCCCGAAACGCTCCAGGTAGGCCGGAAGGCTCTCCTGGGCCCGGTAGTTCGACGGTTCGTCGAACAACTCCTTGACGATGAAGCCGCGCAGGAAGGGCCGGCGGGATTCGTCGTCCTCCGCGTTCGTCCCCACGTTCCCGATCTCGGGAGCCGTCATCGTGACCAGCTGCCCGGCATAGGAGGGGTCGCTCAAGATCTCCTGGTAGCCCGACATGCTCGTGTTGAAGCAGACTTCTCCGGCGGCCACCGTCGACGAACCCTGGGCGGTGCCGCGGAAGATGGTGCCGTCGGCGAGCACGAGCCGGGCCGGTTTCGGCAAGGAAAAGGCTGCAGTCACGGTAGGATCACTCCTCGGTCGACGTGATAGACGAGCGCGCCGTCTACGAAGGTTGCGACGGGCCGCCCGAGCATTTCCTGGCCCGCCCACGGAGAGTTGCGGCTCTTCGAATACCCCTTGGCGGGGTCATAGATCCACTTCCGGTCGGGATCGAGCACGGTCACGTCGCCGGGCGCTCCGCGGCTCAGCCGCCCGCCGGGCAGGTCGAAGACTTGGGCGGGATTCGATGTGAGGGACGCGATCAATCCCATCGGCGAAATCCGATCCTTGCGCACCAGCTCCATCACGGTTGGATAGGCCGTCTCGAAGCCCAGGACACCGGGAGGCGCCTCGGTGAACTCGACCTCCTTCTCGTACACCGCGTGAGGCGCATGATCGGTCGCAATGGCATCGAGCGTTCCGTCGGCCAGGCCCTGGATACAGCCATCCACATCCGCTTCACTGCGAAGGGGCGGCGCCATCTTCGTGTTGGTGTCGTAGCCGAGCGTGGCCTCATCGGTGAGCGTCAAATGATGAGGCGTCACCTCTGCCGTCACGTGAACGCCACGTTCACGTGCCTGGCGAATCAACGCCACGGCACCCGCCGTCGAGACATGCCCGACATGAAGATGGGCACCCGTGAGTTCGGCCAGCTGGATGTCCCGAGCCACGTGCACCGTCTCGGCGACAACCGGATTCCCCGGCAGGCCGAGCCGTGTCGAAACGGCGCCTTCGTTCACCACGCCCTTCCGGACCAGGGTGAGATCCTCCGCATGGACCATGACCGGCTTGCTGACGAGCTTCGAGTACTCGAGAACGCGCCGCTGCATGTCGCTGTCCATGATCGTCCGACCATCGTCACTGAAGGCCACCGCGCCGGCTTCGACCAGGGCGGACATCTCGGTCATCACCTCGCCGAGCAGACCCTTCGTCGCTGCAGCGACTGCATAGATATGAACCGGGGAATCCTGGCGTGCACGATCGAGGATGTAGTCCGTTACCGCCGGGTCGTCGTTCACGGGATCCGTATTCGCCATGCAGCAGAGACCGGTAAAACCGCCCGCAGCTCCGGCACGGCCACCGGAGCCGATGTCCTCCTTGTATTCCTGACCCGGTTCTCGCAGGTGTGCGTGAAGGTCGATGAAGCCGGCGGTAACCCAACAGCCTTCGGCATCCAGGGTTTCGGCATCCGACGCAGAGATGTCCTGGCCGATGGCCTCGACCCGGCCGTCCTCCAGCAGGACATCCGCGATCTCATCTCGGCCCGAAGCCGGGTCGATCAGGCGGCCGCCGCGTATCCATACTCGTCCCATCGTCAAGAATTCCCTCGCTTCTCAGCCGGTTTCCCGGAAGGTCGACCCGCCAGCAGGTAGAGCACCGCCATGCGCAGGGCGACTCCGTTGCGAACCTGATCCAGAATCACGCTCGGTCGGTGGTCCGCCAGATCGTGGGCGAGCTCGACGCCCCGATTCACGGGGCCCGGATGCATGACGATGGCGTCGTCCTTTGCGAAGCGGAGCTTCGCCCGGTCGAGCCCGAATGTGGCGGCGTACTCGCGAACGCTCGGGAAGTACGCTCCGGCAAGGCGCTCGCGCTGGATGCGCAGGGCCATCACCACATCGGCTCCGTCCAGGGCCTCACGGAGGGACGTGAAGGCTTTCACGCCAAGCGTCTCCACCGCGGCAGGTATCATCGTGGGCGGCGCCGCCACCCGAACCTCCGCTCCCATCTTGAGGAAGCCATAGATGTTCGAGCGGGCCACCCGTGAGTGCGCGATATCGCCGATGATCGTCACCGTCAGACCATCCAGGCGATCCTTGGATTCGAGCACCGTCAACATATCGAGGAGCGCCTGGGTCGGGTGTTCGTGGGCACCGTCCCCGGCGTTGATCACCGGAGCCTCGAGCTCGTCGGCGATTCGCTTGGGAACTCCGGCCACGTTGTGGCGAACGACGACAGCATCCGGATCCATCGCGTCGAGGGTCTTCGCCGTATCCAGGATGCTCTCGGATTTGGAGAGGCTCGAATGCGACGGGGTGAAATTCACGACGTCTGCCGAGAGCCGCTTGCCCGCGATTTCGAAGCTCGTCCGGGTCCGCGTCGACGATTCGAAGAAGAGGTTGATGATCGTCCTGCCCCGAAGGGTCGGCACCTTCTTGACGTCGCGTTCGGCCACCTCCTTCATGTGGATGGCGGTCTCGAGAATCGTCTCGATGTCTTCGCGCTCGAGTTCCCGGATTCCGAGCAGGCCGTTCTCCATCATTGCGGAGCCCCCCCCGTCGCGGTTTCTGGCTGTAGCAACACCACATCGAGCGGCTCACCCTGGACGCCGTCCTCGGTTCGCATCTTCACCAGATCGGCACGTTGGGTGGGGATGTTCTTGCCGACGTAGTCGATCTTGATGGGCAGCTCCCGGTGGCCCCGGTCCACCAGAGCGACGACCTGCACGGCGCGCGGCCGACCGAAATCCATCAGGGCATCCATCGCCGCGCGGATCGTTCGGCCGGTGCTGCAGACATCGTCCACCAGGATCACCACCCGGTCGTCGACCGCCGAGGGCATCTCGGTATGGCGCAGCTTGGGCCGCTTTCCGCTCGAGATCAAATCATCCCGGTACAGGGTCGTGTCGAGGATTCCGACGAGGGGCTCAAGATCGGCGACCTGGTTCAGGTTCTCGGCAAGACGCCGTGCCAGGGGCACTCCCCCGTTCGGCACACCGACGAGATAGAGGCTCTCCAGGTCTTCGTTCCGCTCGACGATCTCGTGAGCGATGCGCATCAGCGCGCGGCCAATGCCAATCCCGTCCAGCACGACCTGCAGTTCGAGAGAAGCAGGCTCCGACGCGCTCGACACCGAGGAGCGCGCTCCGGATCCGTTGCTGGGGCCGGACGTCCGCTGGGCGCCGTCCGGCCGATGAGGGGGATGATTCGCCACCTCGGTCCTTTCCCCGCCTCACCGGACAGGGTTAAAAGGTCTCGAGCCGGCGGGAGGATACCCGCTCGGCACCGCCTTGCCACCAGGCGGCGGGGACGTTCTTCCGCTCTCCCTTCCGGCTACCCGGCTGCGCTCTCGGGCGGGAACGGCATTTCATCCTCGGCTTCGTAGCACTCGGAGAGCCCGCCCATCCTGCCCCATCGGGT
>JAAETT010000279.1 GCA_024228115.1 bacterium | reverse complement strand
TGTTATGAGCAGATCAAGTGTGGATGCAAATATTTTAAGCAGCGCGCTGTTGAATAATTTACAACTGGACTACGATGCGCACGCATTATTGTGTTACATTGTTGAAAATAACGGAACCTTAGGTATTCTTGAGCGAACAAAGCCATGTATAAGAGGTAAATTGTTGAATTTATTATGTAAAACGCATGTTTATGAATTTTAAAAATGCAGTGCGACGATGCGACGGCTTATGTGTTAGCAGAAGATTATATAAATAGTTGTTTTGTGTGAAATAATCTGATTAATTATGGGCAAGTTGATTTGCCACCGTCATCGTTAGTAGAAAGAATTATAATACGCTGTTTGTGTAATGAGTTTTTGAGTGAAAATGAAAATGAATTAATCGAATTAAGTAGGCATTGCGAGAATATAACCGATTTTTTCTGTATTGCTTGGGGGCTAATTGAAACTGTTAGTTTAGAACGTGTGATCGCGCTATTTGTTTATGCGGGAGTTGTGGCGATAAGAATGGCGCGCGAAGGAAACGATAGAAGTAGTTTGGTGGGCGGTTGGTTAGGATCGGTGTTAGATATTGAGCTTAACGCCTGGGTTTGTGAACGTGGCGGTTGGCGTAATATATTATTACCTAGCGCCTTATTTATGACTTTTGATGTGTAGTAAAAAATTTTTACAAGTAGTTTTTTGGTGCTAATGGAACAGGCGTCTAATCGTCGCCTATATATCTATATGTGTGTAGAACTGTATGCGGCCCGGCCCTACCCGACCCAGCCTGGCCCAAACCCGGCCCGGGCAAAAGGGGGACAAACAAAAAACACGACAAACACAAAACCACCAACCCCACAGCAAAAGAAAACAACCACACCCCTAAACACTTCACCACCATATCCCTACCCATACGGCAAGCAACTAGCAACAACAGAAGTCGTTTCAAGCCCTC
>JAAETT010000278.1 GCA_024228115.1 bacterium | reverse complement strand
ATTCCACAGCAATTACCAAACATAAATCAAACAATACACGGCCTAGCGGCCCTTTTTGACACATCACAGTAAAATCAAGGTTGTCGGGAGTGTTACGCCGACAACCAATCAAATCTATTTTATGCTCCGATATCCAATCACACTCTAACTTGCAAAAGAATAAAACCGTCGGAACTGCCAAAAAAGTCAGAGTGTGTTCTTGCTCTCAGCTCCTCTTCGCTGTCCTGTTCGAGCAGCTCCTCCGTCGTTCTCGGTTTCTGTTATTAATTATTACCGTGCGCGTCAGCGCACGGTATAAGGGTGGTTCTGGGGATAATACATAGGAAAGGGGTCTGTGTGTGTGTGTGTCTGTGAAGTCTCAGATCTCAAGAACTACTGATCGGATCGGGCTGAAATTTTATACGTTTGTTCTATGGCCAAATTTAAGAAACTATTTTTTTTTAATCCCGGATTCCGGTTTTCGGTTCGGAGTTATGGCCGATTTCCGGATTTTGCAGTACTTAAGGAAAACGAAAAAAAGTTTACTTCAAATTTGCTGAAATTTGGTTTCTGGGGGTTT
>JAAETT010000277.1 GCA_024228115.1 bacterium | reverse complement strand
TTCCAGGGCAACCCCGGCTCACACCCGATCCGGAGCCTTCGCGGTCCCGGGCGCCCCAGACCCTACTCACCGCAACAATTCAACCGAGAATCCCACGCTACGCGGCCGATCTCGCTTCTACCGCGCAGACTCCTAGGAGGCGTGGCCGGCTTGGGGGCGCCGGGCGTGGGTACGCGGGCTCGAACCCCGAACTACGCAGGCGATCGTAGAGATCCGGATGAGTTGGATTCGAGCTGCCGGTCACCGCCGGAATTAGGTTGGCTTCGTGGAGGGCCTCGAGGGCGCGCGCGTAGTCGCCCGAGTTCGCCTCGCAGCCCCGCCCCACCTCGTCCGCGCGCTGCTCGAGCCCACGGACGCCGCGAACCAGGAAAAAGATGATCAGGTAGTAGGTGCCAAGCAACGAGAAAATCCCGGAGGTGCCGATCGAGTAGCCGATCGGGGCGACGAACCCGAACGGAAGCAGGGCAAAGACACCGGCCACGCGCGCCAGCCGAGCAGGCCACCGTTCTGAAAGGTGGCCCAGTTCGTGCCCGGCGATCGCTGCCAGTTCGTTGTCGTCGATTGTGTCCGTGATTTGCTCGCTGAAGACGAGACGCTGGCTCAGTGGAAACGCAAAGGCGTTTGGCCCATGCATCGGCACGACGTAGACGCCGCTGGGGCGAACGCCGGTGCGATCGGCCGCACTCTCGACTATCGTGGCGAGCTGGGCGTCGGCACTTCGCGCAACACCCAGCCAGCACAAGAGCGGAAGGCCACCAGCCCAACACGCCAGGGCGAAGCCAGACGCGCCCAAGCCGAGCGCCGCCCAGGTGCCGGCTCCAGGTTCGGGCTCCACGATCGCGTTCAGGACGAAGAGACCGACCACGTGAGGCGCCACGAGCACGAGAGGCCCAATCTCGCGCAACAGATCGTGCCCGAGCGAAGCGCGCCGACCAGAGATCTCCCCCGCGAAGCCCCGACGTGCTGTGAAAGAGCCCACATAGGCCGACACTGCCGTCAGGGCAAACAGGAGACTGCGCGGCGTATGGCTAAGGGGTCCGCTGAGATCCAGGCTCGCCATCGCCAGCATCAAGGCGGGAGCCAGTGCCATCGCCCCGGCAATCCTGCGATGAGGGTGCGCCGCACGCGCACGTTCCACCCAGCAGGCGCCGCTCATCTTCCGGAGAGGGCCGATCGTCACCCGCCCCGCAAACCACGTGGCGGTGGCACTGATTCCGAAGGCTGCCGGCGGGATCGCGAGGCTTGCCCAACCGGTCCAAGCCGGAAGCAGCGGCCGAACGGCTTCCAACGCGCTAGCAGGCTCGGGCATGCCTCTCTATCGACGGTGCGTCAAAGAAGAATGAGGCCCGGTCGGAGGAACCGTCCCACGGCCCTCAGGAGGCCTGCCATCCGGAGTGGCCCGGAGACAGGGTTGATCCCCCCTCACGGTCAAATTGGTCTGTGCGATTCCCGGCCTCTACCCGGCCACGGAGGCTGTCATAACGGTTGCGGTGTTTCGTCGAAACGTGCGCGGTTGGGGCTCCCCTGAGGCGAAGCAGAATATGGGTCACGTTGGGGAGTGCCCCGTGGGGCCTCTCGACGAATAGGTTCGAAGGGAGGCGAGATGCGGCGGTGGGATCGTCTGGTGGATGGGTACGTGGAGGCGCGTCGGATGAGAGCCCTCGCGGACCCGAGCGTGGAGCCGATCCGCGGTGAGCTGGATCGCTGGGGATCGTGGTTGAAGCGACACCGTCCGCGACCGCGCCTCGAGTAGGGGTTGGGGAGCAGATCGTGGAATACCTGCGTTCGCGGTCGGCGTTCCGGTCGAAGACCACGGTGTCTGGAGCGATGAGCACGATGCGCGGGATGGGGAAGTCCCGTGTTTGGGAGGGTGTTTGGTCGGTGAGCCCTCTTCGGTAGCTCAAGGGTCCGAAGTTCTATCCTCCGGCGCGGGCTCTGGAAAGCAAGGCCTCGAGTTGTTCGCGAATGGCCTGGTGAAGGAGCGTCTTCTCTGGCTGGTGGCGTTCCTGCTCGGCAACAGGGTCCCGCAGACGTGACCGACGTGAGGAGAACCACCAAGGAGGTTACGCGGGAGTCGCCGCATTGGTGCCCGGGTGCAGGTTCGAGCCAGGACCGGGAGGCGACAACTGCTGCCTGGCCGCGATAGGTTGGGGCCGGCTTGGCTGTCTTTGAAACCAGTTCGGCACCGGCTGCTCGAACCTGGACGCCAGCCGGCGACACTTCCATTTCGTTCTTGACTACCGAAAGCGCTCCGGCCGCGGCCGACAGAAGAGCTGGCTCGAACCTGCGGCGATCAGTTTCCCGTCCCGGTTCCAGATCGTCCCGCCGGTTCCGATGAGTCCCTCGGCCGCGAGTTCGGCGCGGGATTCGAAGAGCAACCAGTCGTCCTTCCGGGCGTCGTGGTGGAAGCGGACGTGCAAGTCGAGATTCGGAGCAATCCAAGGGGAAGGCTCCTCGGACGGGTAGGCGGGCCAGGTTGCCGGCCAGCTGAACGCATCCAGCAGGATCACGGATCGCGCCGCATCGTCGAATCGATCCTTCGCGGCCGGATTCGGACGAAAGCGACACCAGGCACGCATCACGGGCTCGCCGGGCTCCCTTTCGGCCTCGGGCTTCCAGTCGATCGGGCGCCGGTCGAGGTTCTGGAACATGCCGAGTTGGGGCTGTGCCGGATCGAGTTCGCGAACGTCCCGTAGTTCGGCGTAGCCAGGAACCTCCGGCGGCTCGGTGAAGTCATGTTCCATTCCCTCGTCCGTTTCGACGGCCCAGACGTTCGCGTCGAGGATCGGTTTGCCCTCTTGTGTCATGGCGACGTGGAGCGCTTCGGTGCGGCGTCCTCCGCGCAAGGTCTCGACACGAAGCTCGACGGGCTCGAAGCGTGCGACACTCAGGAACTGGCACACGAAACTCGCCGGGCGCCGGAAGCGGGTCGCCCTCCCGGCCGCACGTAGGGCGATCGCGGCGACGTATCCACCAGCAGGTCCCCAGGTCATCCAATCCGGGTGGAGCATCGCCTGGTAACATCGCTCTCCTGTTTCTTTGACCGCGGTCTGCTCGATGAAGTTGCCCATGCTTTCCCTCGAATGAATGAACCTACGGCACCCGGCGATCCAGGTTCACCCCGGCGCGTCGAATAGCTGGCGCAGGCCTCGCGAGAGGTTCAGTGTGGGTACGGTCACGTGGAACTCGTCGGGGAAGACCTCGGCTTCGATTCGCAGGCTCGGGTATCGGCGCGCTTCCAGGGTTTCGACGAAGCGCTTCATGTCGTCGACCATGTCGATATAGATGGCGTTCGAGCGGGCTCTCGCTTCCTCCGGGAGATTCCGGGATTCCCGATGACGCCCCTTCTGGGTCTCGAGGGCGCCGATGCCGAAGTAGGCCTTCGCGTCGAGATCCGCATGGGCCTCGGCATAGGCCGCCTCCAGATCGAACGATGTGCCAGCGTTCCACCAGAGCGAAGGGCTGCCGATGGCGTATCGCTCGAAGGTCTCCGGTTTCGTCAGCAAGGTGAACACGCCGAACAGGCCGCCGAAGGAGTGGCCGAAGTACACGGAGCGATCCGGATCCACGGCGAGTCGCTCCCTCACCCACGGTTTCAGCTCTTCGGTGATGAAGGCCAGGAAGTTCGTGGCTCCGCCGGTCTCTCGTTGTTGCGGAAAGAACTCCACGAACGCCGGATCGACGGTCGGCGTCAGGTCGCGGGTGCGCAGATCGAGGGTGTCCGCGAGCCCGCCGCGTCGGTAGCCGATCCCGACGACGACCATCGAAGGCAGGTGCTGGGCGAGCTGCATGCTGCGAATGATGTCGATCGCGCTTCCGAAGGTTCCGTTGGCGTCGGTGAGAAAGAGAACCACCGGCGGCTCTTTCGCCGCGGCCTCGCCCGGACAGTGCCCCACGAAGAGCTTGAATTCGTCGCCGACGGCTTCCGAAGCCAGGTAGTGCACTTCGGTGTCGGCGAGGGAACTCGAATCGTTGGACATGGTCGTCTGCCTGCCAGCGGGTTCGCGGCCACCGGAGCCTACCGGCGGACGTTCTCGAACACCCGACCGAGGGCGAGTTCCTCCGGCGGGTCCGAGGGGACGAAGAATGCCGTGCCGAACTTGGCGGCGAAATCGTGCCGCACGACGCAGGAGGTGGCCTCGCTCGAGCGCGGTCCGATATCGATGACATAGTGACAGAGGGAAAGCTCGGACCCATGGCGCAACGCCAGTTCAGAGTGCCAAGCCTGGGCGACGGCCGCATCGTCCGGAAAGAGTCGAGCGTAGGAACCGCACCAGGCGTCGAGAGGAATGAGGTGTTCTTGCGAAGGCGTGAGCACGACGGGGCGGTTCCCCACCTGTTCGTGGATCAATCTGGCGACGAGTGGTTTTCCGCCAACCACGAATTGCAGGACGTAGATGAGCGCCCGGCCGGTTGGCGCGAGGAGTGCTTCCAACCTTTGGAGGAGGATTTCAACGAAGCGGTTGCCTTCCGGCCCACCATTGGAGGTGAGGGTGCCGGGGATTCCGTCCGGGGTTGGAACGAAGGGAGGATTCGCAATCAGCAGGTCGTAGGGCGCCTCGGGCTCGAACGTGGCGATGTCTCCCTCGATCACGTCGAAGGTGTCCGCGCCGAACGCGTTCTCGGCTGCGTTGCCTCGCTGAAATTCGCAAGCCCGTGGGTTGATGTCGAGGAAATCGACATGCGCTGCACCGACTTTGAGCGCCATGAAGCCGAGAGCGCCAGAACCGCCGAAGGGCTCGAGCACTCGCTTCCCCCGGGCAGTCTCGGGATGGTGGACCAGGTGGTTCATCAAGGCGCCTTGCGGCGTGCCGAGTGAGAGGACGCGATTGGAATCCAGGTTGGCCAAGGAATCTGTCCTGATCCGAAGCCCGTTTGCGAAGCCGAACCAGATTTCGTCGCCGCGCATCTCCGTGGTCCGGCTCAGTCCGTCCGGGAGCGTCATGGCATTCATTCTCCGTTCGTTCGGGGTGTTCTGCGGAGGAACCCTACAACGAATCGAGAAGGGTCCCGACCGTTCTTCTCCACGCCCTGCGGTTGGCGACTACGAGGACTTCGTGCTCGGCCTTCGGGAACAGCTCGAATGTCTTCTCGCTGGAGATTGCATCGTACACACGTCGCGCCTGGGCAGGGGTTGCGCGTGTATCGAGGGCACCGTGGAGAACGAGGGCTGGGCACCGGACGGCACTGGCATACTGTTCGGGGTTGTGGTCGAACGGGTCGAAGCCCGACTGAACTCCACCCCAGAACAGCAGCAACTCGTTCAGGGGCCAAGCTGGCAAACCCATGAGCTCGAAGCGGCGAGCGGTGGTTGCCGACAACCGGTTGAAGGGTGATTCGAGTACGATTGCGTCTGGCTTGGCTTCCTCCAGCGCAATTGCACGCAGAACAGCTGAGCCGCCCATAGAGACGCCGTATAGAACGATCGAATCGTCCGGCCTTTTCGACCGGGCGAATCGAAGGGCCGCGACGACATCGTTTGCCTCCAGTACCCCTATCGTCGTCCCGTTGCCGCCGGAGCCGCCTGATCCGTAGAAATCTACCAGGAGAGAGCGCGCACCGAGGGCCGCAAGGCCTTCCGCGATTGGCAGCAGCGATGCCTTACTCGAGGAATAGCCGTGAAAGAGGATGACGGAGATCGATCTGTCGTCTTCTCCGATCCACCACGCTTCGAGTTCGATACCGCGGTCATTCTCGAAGTAGAGGGTCTCGAACGGCAGTTCCAGGGAGGACGGATCGCTTTCGTTTCGAGGTCGCGGAACGCGCACGCCCGTGAGAATCACCCGGATCTTCCCGAGGATGGACAGCTCTTCGGGGCGCTCCGTCTTTTCGCCCTCCAGGACGAATGCGGTCATGGCGCGTGCTTGTAGGAACGCGACGCCGTTCACCCCAACGGCACCGGCCACACAGATCAAAACGAGTAGTGTTGACCTTCTCACGTTGGCCGGCGCCTACTCCAACAGAGAACGGTGATAGTCCTCGGGTGCGTCGAAGCCCATCAGGTGCAATACGGTGGCGGCCAGGTTCGCGAGGCCCGCGCCTGGGACGCTTCGCATCGCTAGTTCGTGGTTGGGCGCGTAGATCCAGCAGGGCACGGGGTTCAAGGTGTGGCTGGTCTTGGCCTGGGGGTGCCCGTTTTCGTCGCGCTTGATCTCGCCGGTCTTCTTGTCGAGTTCGAACATCAAATCCGCATTCCCGTGATCGGCGGTGACGATGAGGGCGCCCTCGAGCTCGGCGATCACCGGCATCAGGCGGCCGATCTGCAGGTCCACGGCGGCCACGGCCTGGATGGAGGCTTCGTAGGCACCGGTGTGGCCGACCATGTCGCCGTTCGCGTAGTTGAGGCGTGCGTGGCGGTAGCGGCCCGTGCGCAGCTCGGAAATCAGCCGGTCGGTGATCTCGGCGGCTTTCATCCACGGGCGTTCTTCGAAGGGCAGGGTGTCGCTCGGGATCTCGACGTAGGTTTCGAGGCTCTCGTCGAACTGGCCACTCCTGTTGCCGTTCCAGAAGTAGGTGACGTGGCCGTATTTCTGGGTCTCACTGATCGCGATCTGCATGTGGCCGTTCCGGGCCAGGTACTCGCCGAGAGTCCTCTCGATCGTCGGGGGAGAGACGAGGTATTGGCCCGGCACATGGAGATCGCCGTCGTATTCCATCATCCCGGCGTAGGCGACATCCGGGCGGAGGCCCCGGTCGAACGCAGAAAGAGAGGCATCGTCGAACGCGCGACTGATCTCGATCGCACGATCGCCTCGGAAGTTGAACAGCACGAAGGCATCCCCGTCGCGCACGGGGCCCAGGGGCTCACCGTGATCCGCAATCACGAAGGCGGGGAGGTTCTGGTCGATGATTCCCGGGGATTCGTCGCGGAAGGTCTGGACGGCGGTCCGGGCATCCGGGAAGGCCCTGGCGTCGGCCTTCACGTGGGTCTTCCAACCGCGTTCGACGATGCTCCAATCCGCTTCGTAGCGGTCCATCGTCACGAGCATCCGGCCGCCGCCGGAGGCAATCCGGTAGTCGCGGTCAGCCTTGCGATTCAGGGTCTCGAGCAATTCTTCGAGCGCGTCGATGTAGTCGAGGGCGCTGGTCTTCGGCACATCGCGGCCGTCGAGCAGCACGTGGATGCGGACCTGTCGGACTTCTTCCTGGTCGGCCCGGCGCAGCAGGGCGAACAGGTGATGGATGTGGCTATGCACGTTGCCGTCGGAGAGCAGGCCCAGGAAGTGGAGGGTGCTCTTCGCCTGGCGCACGCGCTCGGTGAGGCCTTGCCACACCTGGCCACTCTCGCCCTCGAACAGGCTCCCCGAGTGGATGGCCTGCTGCACCAGCTTCGCGCCCTGGTCGAAGACCCGGCCTGCCCCGATGGCGTTGTGCCCGACTTCACTATTGCCCATGTCGTCGTCGCTGGGCATGCCGACGGCCACGCCATGCGCGGCGAGCGGCAGCCCCGGAGCGCTGGCCGCCAGCCCATCGAGCTGGGGGGTGCGCGCCAGGTGGACGGCATCGGAGGCGTCCTGGCGGCCGATCCCCACACCATCCATCACGCAGACCACGACAGGCCCGGCGACACCCGGGAAGGTCCGATGCGGCTTCAGCTCGAACTCGGAAGTGCCCATGAAGGGCCGACCCTAGCAACGTTGGCCCCCGGGGGCTCAATCTGGCAGACTCGGGACTCCTCCTGCCCCGCGCCCCAAGGATCCCGCATGAGCTCGAACCCCAGCCTTCCCGGCGACCCGCTGTGGTACGCCATCCGGGAGCAGGCGGCCGCCGAGGCCGAGCGCGAAGCTGTTCTCGCGAGTTATCTCCACGCCACGATCCTCACCCACACGAGCCTCGAATCGGCCATTGCCTACCACCTGGCGGGCAAGCTCGATGGGCCGACCGTCAAGGCGATGACCCTGCGGGAGGTCTTCGATGAGGCCTTCGCGAAGGCTCCCGAGATCGGCCGCGCGATGCGAGCGGATCTGATGGCCGTGCGCGAACGGGATCCCGCTTGCGGTGGTGCGCTCACGCCACTGCTCTACTTCAAGGGTTTCCACTCGCTGGCTTCTCATCGCATCGCCCATTGGCTCTGGCAGGAAGGCCGCCAATTCCTGGCGCTCTTCTTCCAGAGCCGGATAGCCCAGCTCTTCGACGTGGACATCCATCCGGCTGCGTGCATCGGCCACGGCGTGTTCATCGATCACGGGACGGGCATCGTCATCGGCGAGACATCCGTGGTGGGCAACGACGTGTCGATGCTCCAGGGCGTGACGTTAGGCGGAACGGGCAAGGAGCAGGGCGACCGACATCCGAAGATCCATGACGCGGTACTGATCGGGGCGGGCGCCAAGGTGCTCGGCAACGTCCACGTCGGTCATGGCGCGAAGATCGGTGCCGGAAGCGTGGTGCTGATGGATGTTCCGCCCTATTGCACGGCAGCCGGTGTTCCGGCGGTCCTGCACGGTGATTGTGCCGAAGCCGCCGGGTTTACCATGGATCACAGCCTGCAGCCGAGTCTTCCCTTCGAGGACGATGGCGGAGTGGAAGAAGACACGTGAGCCGAGGGCCGGTCGGGCGCTTCGCCGAGCGCCACTATCGTCACTTCAATTCCGCCACGCTGGTGGATGCCGCGCGCGGTTGGGAAGAGCTGCTCGCTCGCGACGGCAAGATGCTGGTCACGTTGGCGGGCGCCATGAGCACCGCCGAATTGGGGATCTCTCTCGCCGAGTTGATCCGGCAGGACAAGGTTCACGCCATTTCCTGTACCGGGGCAAATCTCGAGGAGGACATCTTCAACCTGGTCGCCCACGATCATTACGAGCGGGTTCCGAACTATCGGGAGCTCACCCGCGCCGACGAGCAGAATCTGCTCCGGCGAAAGTTGAATCGCGTGACCGATACCTGCATCCCCGAAGAGGAGGCCATGCGCCATATCGAGTTCGCGGTTCGGGGCCGCTGGGAGAAGGCGGCTGCCAATGGCGAACGCTACTTCCCTCATGAGTACCTCTACGACCTGTTGCGATCCGGCGAGCTGACGGACGCCTACCAGATCGATCCGGCGCACTCCTGGATGCTGGCCGCCGCGGAGAAGAACCTGCCGATCGTCGTGCCGGGCTGGGAAGACTCGACGCTCGGCAACATCTACGCCGCGAACATCATGAACGGACGGATGCCTTCGGCCCAGGCCATGAAGAGCGGCATCGAATACATGATGATGCTGGCGGATTGGTATCTCGAGACGTCCGCCGAATCGCCGATCGGTTTCTTCCAGATCGGCGGCGGCATCGCCGGCGACTTCCCGATCTGTGTCGTGCCGATGCTCGAACAGGATCTGAAGCGCGAGGAAATCCCCTACTGGGCCTACTTCTGCCAGATCAGTGATTCGACCACGAGTTACGGCTCCTACTCCGGTGCCGTTCCGAACGAGAAGATCACCTGGGGCAAGCTCGAACCCGAGACCCCCAGCTTCATCATCGAATCCGACGCCACCATCGTGGCCCCGTTGATCTTCGCCCATCTCCTGGGCTGGTAGAACCGACCCGCTTTCAGTTGCGTGTCGCGCCCCGGAGCGTTCGCTCGGTTGCGACCTGGGGCAGGGCTTGGAAGTGCTCGGTCTCGCTGAAGATGGCGAGAGGGTCCCAGCCTTCGAGGGTCGACATGCGGACCATCTCGGCGGTCATGGCGCCGGTGGGGTCGATGATCCACGGGTCGGCGCCGTCGCCGAACCAGAGGCCGACCATATGATGCAAGGCGTCGCTTCGGCGCCGGACGATGGCCAGATAGAGTTCTTCCGGCGCGAAGCCCAGTTCCAGCAACAGCTCATGAGTCAGGAAAGCCAACCCGTCGCAATCGTCGCCACCGGCCTCGAGCACCTCGGTCGCGGTGGGCCAGATGTCGATGCCCGGGTCGGGGACGAAGTGCAGCCGGGCCTGGCCTTGGATCCAATCGGATACGCCTTCCGCCTGGGTGCGGCGGAGCTCCAGCCGGAAGGCGGCATAGGCGCCGGCCAATTCGGGCTGATCATCCAGCGAGTTGGCTTCCGGGCTGGGCGGCGGCGGAGTTTCGGCGCGGGCGCGAAGCTGCCAATCGTGAATCGGCTGGCGCCAGGGATCCTGGGCGCCCGGTGCCTCGAACCAACTGTATTGCCGTACCGCACCGCCGGGAAAAACGCAGCTACCCAGAGTCAGGCTCAGGGCCGCGAGTCCGGCAGTGAGGCCCCCCCGCCTCATCCCCTCGCTCATGAACCGGCATTTCGGCCGCAACGCCTCTGCGCTTGAGTGCCAGGCTCAGGTTTCGGGGCACTCCGCCACGCAGCGGTCGATCCGCCTCAGCACGCTCTCCCGCCCCAGGATGGCCAAGGTGTCGCCCAGCGCCGGGCTGGCTGCGCGGCCGGTGAGAGCGACGCGCAGGGGTTGGGCCACTTTGCCCATTCCCAGGCCGCGGGCTTCGGCGACTGAGCCGACGGCAGCCTCGATGGTTTCGGGCTCGAAGGGCTCCAGGCCGGCGAGCAGCTCGCGCAGCTCCGGAAGCAGCTGGCGGCCCGAGGGCTCTCCCTTGTCGAGGAATTTCCCCACCGCTTTGGGGTCGAAACCGTAGGCGTCGTCCTCTACGAGGGCGAAGGCTCCGGGGCCGTTCGCCGCGGTCGGCTCGGCGAGGGTTCGGCTGCGCGGCTTCATGGCCGCGGCAAAGCGAGCCCGGGCCGGGCCCTGGAGACGCTCCAGGATCTCCGGTGCGTAGCGCGCGCACCAGGTTTCCCAATGCGCCTGGAACACGGCGTCATCCTGGTCCCCGAGCGTTTCCTGGCTGAACGCTAGAAGTTTGGCCCGATCGAATTTCGCGTTTCCCTTGCCCACCCGTTCGAGGCTGAACTTCTTCGAGAGTTCGCCTGGCGTGAATCGTTCCACATCCTTGCCCTCCGCATCCTTCTGGCCGGGGCTCCACCCGAGCAGGGCCAGGAAGTTCACGACCACCTCGGGCAGATACCCGGCGCGCCGGAAATCCTCGACGTCGATGCCGGGCAGCTCGAGCCCCAGCCGCTCTTCGATCGAGGCGAGGTTGCTACCGGAGAGCTGGGCCTTCTTGTCCGCGATCCAGCCGTCGAGGGTGGCGGGTTCGACCGCGCCCGCCAACTGGTCGCGGGTTCCGGTCTCGTCCTTGGCCAGGGCCTCACGCACCGCCTGGCGCGCGGCCTTGTCCTTGTCGCGTTTCGACATCTTCGAACCGTCCGGGTTGAAGATGACAGGCAGATGGGCGTAGACGGGCTCCCGGTAGCCGAGGGCCCGCTGCAAGGCAACGTGTCGCGGCGTATTGCCCAGATGCTCCTGGCCCCGCAGCACATGGGTGACGCCCATCGCTTCGTCATCAACCACGACGGCGAGATGATAGGTCGGGAAACCATCCCGCTTGCGAATCACGAAATCGTCGAGTTGATCTTCGCCGAATGCGATCTGGCCGAGAATCTGATCCTCGACCGCAATTTCCTCTTCCGGCATGCGAAAGCGCACGACATGGGGCTCGCCGTCCCGGGCGCGTTGCAGGGCCGCCTCGCGATCGAACTCCTGGGCTCGCCGATAGCGGAAGTTCTGCTTGGCCGCGCGCGCTTCGCGGCGCAAGCCGTCGAGCTCTTCGGGGCTCTCGAAGGCCGGGTAGGCGAGATCGTGCTCGATGAGCGAACCGATCACTGCATCGTATCCGGCCTTTCGCTCGGATTGGTAGAAGGGCCCGACGCCACGTTCGTTGCCGCCGATCGCCCCGTTGGCGGTTTCCAGATCCGGGCCCTCGTCCCAGGCGAGGCCCAGCCAGGCCAGGTCTTCGAGAATCCTGCCGACGGCATCCGCGGAGGATCGGGCCTGATCCGTATCCTCGATCCGCACCAGGAATCGCCCACCGAGCTGACGCGCGAGCGCCCAGTTGAACAGCGCGGTCCGCGCGCCACCGACATGCAGGTGGCCTGTCGGCGAGGGCGCGAAACGGGTGACCACGAGATCGCTCATTCGGCAGTGTCCTTCTTCAAGACGATGCGCACGACGCCCTTGACGCTGGCGCAGGCCGACGGCGCATTCTCGACTTCCTCCGGAATCAGCAGCCGGAACGGCCCGCCCTTGCCGGCTGGGAGCGCGTCGCCCTCGAGCGTGTGGAGCAGGAGGCCCTGGCGGATCGCGTCGATGGGAACGGGCTCGCTGGTGAAGCCGTCGGCGGCGCACACGATCGCATGGCCCGAACTCGGCAGATCGTGGGCCTGCCATAGGGCTTCGATGCGTGCAGCTGCGCCACTGCGCTTCGGGAAACTCTCGGAGACGTCCGGGATGCCGTCCGGCAGCCCAAGCAATTCCTTGCGATCGATGATGCGCACGCGCCCGTTCGGCAAGGCGAGTTCGACTTCGTGGGTCTTGGCCTCGAGCTCCCGATTGGAGAGCACCGCATCCCTCAACCAGGTGGCCGCAAGGCGGGTCGGATCCGTGTCACCCTCGCCGGTGAAGATGGCATCTGCACGACTATCCCGGCGGTGCAGGCTACGCGCCTGATGCACCGTGCCGCCGGCGAGTTCGAGCAACAGGAATCCCTCATCGGTGCGGAAGATGCCCTTGAACCGCGCGAGGGGTGCACCGGCCAGGCCCTGGCTCATGCGCAGCACGGTTCGGAAGAGCCGCTCGCGGGAGAACACACAGGCCGCGGACCAGCGCCAGGATTCTGCGCGGAAGCCCTCGGTCGAGTCGGCGTGGTGGTCATGGGTTTCTTCGCCCGCGTGATCGTGATGCCGATGCCCACTCGCCTCGCCGCTCAGCCGCGTTCCCTCGCCCTCCGGCCATTCCATCAGCTCCACGGGCACGCGCCCCTGGGTGGTCCGGTGCAGGACGAGCGGCCCCGGCCAGAGTTCGGCGGCCCAGGCTTCGAAATGCTCGACGGCCTCGGGCTCGCAAAGGTCGGTCCGGTTGGCGACCAACACGTCGGCGATCTCCGCTTGATGGCCGATCAGCTCACGCTCGGGCTCGCCCGCGGCCGCCAGCCGCGCCGGGTCGATGAGTACGACGACCGGAGCGATCTCCAGGGAATCGGCGTGGGGTGAGCGACGGATGGTGTCGATCAGATCCTGGGGCCGGGCCAGGCCGGTCGGCTCGATCAGCAGGCGATCCGGGCCGCGGGCAACGATCTCGCCCAGGGCATCCACGAAGCCCTCCGGTGCCGTGCAACAGACGCAGCCGCCAGGAATGTTGGTGATCTCGAAGGGGCGGTCGCCCGCCAGGGTGGCGGCATCCAGGGAAGCCTCCCCGAAATCATTCACCAGGACGGCCAGTTGCTCGCCCTTTCGGGCAGTCAACTGATCTCGAATGAAGGTCGTCTTCCCGGTACCGAGGAAGCCGCCGATGATGTGGACCGGAATCGTCATGTCGTCCTGCTCTTGATGCTACGGACCGGAATTGTCATGTCGTCCTTCTCTGGTGCGCCGTTCAGGGCGGCCGAGGATAGCCGCTTGCTCCTTGAACCCGGAACGCGAAACTCTGCCGTCGTGAAGATCCACTCGGCAGAGATCGTGGCCAGCGCGGTTGCCCCGGATGGCTGGCCGCCCGAGGACTTGCCGGAGGTGGCAGTCATGGGCCGTTCCAACGTAGGCAAGTCGAGCCTGCTGAACCGCATGGTGGCCCGCCGGCAGCTGGCCCGCACCAGCTCGACCCCTGGCAAGACCCGGCTTCTCCACTTCTACGAGGTCGCGCTCTCGGACACGCGCATGCGCCTGGTCGATCTACCGGGCTACGGCTACGCCAAGGTCTCCAAGCAGGAGCGCCGCCGCTGGCGAAGCATGATCGAGGACTATCTGGGAGAGCGGGAGAACCTCCGAGCAGCGGTGTTGCTGCAAGACGTGCGGCGCGACCCCCAGGAGGACGAACTCGATCTGCTGGCCTGGCTGGCAGAGCGGCAGGTTCCGACCGTCGTCGCGCTCACCAAAGTGGACAAGCTGAAGGCCAAGGAGAAGGTCAAAAGGCTCCGGGCGGTCGAGGCAGCCCTGCCGGTACAGGCGGATTGGCGCGTCCAGACCTCGGCCAAGACGGGCGCCGGCGTGGATCGTCTTTGGCAGGTCGTGCTCTCGCTGCTCTAGGAGCCTTCCCGCGGGGCAACGTTTCAGTTCTTCGTTTACCGGGTCGATGAGTGTGTGATTTTTAACCCAAGGAAGACGTTTGAACTTGGAAGGCTCCTCTCCCGCTCGAGTTCCGGCGGCCGTTTTCCTTGCTGCGCCGGCGCAGGTGAGCGTGTACCGCACGGATTCCTCGGGTCGCGAATCGTCTCTGGGCCCCGGCACCCTGATCGACTCGCTGGAGGTCGGCAAGCGCATCCGCATCTCGGTCGAAGGCCAGACGCTGACGACGAAAGAGGTGCTGACCATCGAGCCGGTTGGCAACGAGGCCTACGTCCTGCGCACGGAGAATCGGGTCTACCGGGTGCAGCGTCGCGGCCGAAGCACCGAGGACCGAATGGCCGAGACCCAGCACCGCCTCCAGGACTTGCGAGCCAGGACGCGGAGCGGGAACACCCGCAACCAGACCGGCTTCACGGGCGCCGTGACGGTGGCGACCGCGCCGAAGCCCGGTTTCGGCAGCTTCAGCGCGGGCTCCCGGATCCACGTCACCCGGATTCGCGGCGGGGATCCCCTGCTCACGCCGAATGGCAGCCTGGGTGCGGCCCGCCTGCTCGACGATCTCGAGATCGGGTCGTGTGCGCGTTTCGCTCTGGATGAAGGTGCCACCGTCGCCACCAGCGCCATCCGAGGGCTCCAGCGCCTCGGTCCAAGCAGCATCCAGGCAGCCACCAGCAACTCGACCTATCGCTTCGACCTGCTGCAATAGGCCGCGCCGAGAAGCGAAGCGGCTCGCGAACACCGCCTAGCGAAACAGATCGGTCGATGGATCTCGGACGAGATCTTCTGCGACACTGCCGTCACCGACCAGTGGAACGCCTGTTACCCAGACCGAGGGTGTTCCCGCGGCCTTGCCCATCAGCAATCCAGAGCCGGCAGCCAGGGCATCTACGCTGGCGGGTGTCGTGACGACGAGTTCGCGGCCACGTCGGTCTCCCTGGCCTCGCAGGTCTTCGATCGGCGCGATTCCTGCGCTGCCGATTGCGATGTCGACCAGGCCCTCCCGCCAGGGGCGCCCGAAGGTATCGGTGATGACGACGGCCAGGGGGCCCGCCCCTCGAGCGAGAAGCTCGCTTCGAAGCTTGCGCGCTGAGGCGTCCGGGTCGATCGGCAGGAGGATGGCCATCTCGTCTTCAGGCGTGTTCGAGAGGTCGACACCGGCGTTTGCACAAACGAAACCGTGGTGGGTCTCGCAGATGAGAATGCCGCGGCCACGGCGCACGATGCGCCGCGTTTCGCGCAAGATGACTTCGATGTGGCGCGGATCCTTCTCGTGTTCTTCGGCGATCCGGAGGGCCTCGTCGCCGGGCGTTACGTCCGGAAGGCTTACGAGGCGGCCCTCGGCCTTGGAGACGATCTTCTGGCAGATCACCAGGACGCCTCCCGCCAGCTTCAAGCCGGTTCTCTCGGCTGCTGCCAGATGCAGTTCGGCCAGGTCAGCCCCCGGAGCCACTTCCGGAATGCCTTCGAGCGCGACGAACGAGAGTGAGCGCCGGTCGTTCACTGCAGTCCGCCGATGCCGAGCTCGCCTAGCAACGCTCGTGTTCGTCGGGCCGGAGCGTCGCTGGCCAACAGGGCATCCAGGTCGTCGGGATGGTCCAGATCAATGGCGAGTGAGGGCAGGCTGCAGCGGCGAAAGGGAACGCCGGCTGCGACAGCCGCCTGTTCGTGGGCGGCCGCACTCTGGCTTCCGAAGCATGATGGGATCGAATCGTACGGGGCACGCAGGAGCGCTGCCGTGCCGCCGTCGGAAGAGGGCGCCAGCACGGCGGCAGGCTGGCCGAGTTCTGCCTGGGCCCCGAACAGTTCCTGGAGGTCCGAAGCCCGAGCGCCGGCCACGTCGCCGAGCAGCACGAGCAAGCGCTCCAGGCCGCGATCTGCAAGAAGGCGGGTCGCCTCGTCGAGGGAGGGATTCAGTCCGGTCGTGGCAAGTACCATTGCTTCGGCCCCGGCTTGCTCGGCGGCCTTCCCCACGTCGGCGTCTGGTGTCACGACCACGGTGCGATCGATCTCGCGTACCCGGGCCAGAGCGCTCAGGACGTCGCCCAGCATGGCCAACGAAAGGGCTTCGATGGCGCTCCGCGGTAGCACGCCCATCAGACGGGACTTCCCGGCATCGAGCCCCTTGATGGGAACCAGCGCAGCGTTCATTTCGTCCTGCGAACCGACGCGCCGAGGTCGAGCGAGCTCTGGGCCAGGGAGGCAGCGATCTCGGGTGTGCGCATCAGCGTCTCGGTCACTTCACAGCGCATTCCCAGAGCTTCCACGTCGGCGCGCTGGGCCGCGTCTCGTTCGTCGATCACGATTCCGTCCATCAACTCGGCGTAGTGCCTGGCCACACCTCGCGCGGACACCTCGACGCCGATTCCTCGCAGCAGCTTGTCAGCGGGCCCCTTGACCGGCGCGCCGCCGATGATCGGTGAGATACCGATGACGGGCGCCGTGCTTTCGACGACGGCGGAGCGCATACCGGCGGTCGCGAGGATCGGCCCGATCGAGACCACCGGGTTGCTCGGACAGATCAGGATCAACTTGGCGTCGTGGATCGCTTCGAGAACTCCCGGCGCGGGCTGAGCGGCAACCGCGGCCGCGAGATCGACCCCCGAGACGTCATCCGGTGCGCCATCTCGCGCCAGGTACTCCTCGAAGTGGACGCGGCTTCCGTCCGAGAGCTCGACGAATGTCGGCGCCGGATCCTCCGTCATCGGGAGGACTCGCACGTCGACGCCGTAGGCGCAGCGAATCTCGTTCGTGATCTCGGCCAGCCCGGCGCCCTCACGCAACCGCAGACTGCGATGAAGGGCGGTCGCCAGATCGCGATCCCCCAACCGGAACCAGGTCTCGTGGCCCAGGTCGGCAAGGGCATCGACGACCGAGAACCGGTCGCCCTCCAGGCCGTAGCCCTTTTCAGGGTCCACGCGCCCCGCCAGGGTGTAGGTGACGATGTCGAGATCCGGCGAGACATGGACGCCGTAGAACTCGCGATCGTCTCCCGTGTTCACGATGACGGTGAGGTCGGCGGGTTCGACGACCTGGACCAGCCCGCGCAAGAACCGGGCCGCGCCCACGCCTCCGGCCAGGGCCACGAGCCGCATGCTGCGGGCCTACTCCGCGCTCTCGTCTTGCGCTTCGAGCGCCGCGCGCTGGTCGCGCAAAGAGCCCAGTTCCTCGAGCCGGCCCGGCAGGCGCATCGCGATGGTTTTGAACGTCTCGTTCTCGCCAGAGGCCAGGGGGCCGCCGGAGTCCGGATTGCTCACCATCGTCTTGAGCGCCTCCTCGTCCTCGCGGATCACGATCTCGAGTTCGGAGATTCGGAGATCGATATCGAAGAGAGCGACCGCTTGCTCTTCGGCTTGCTCCGCCGCGACCGCAGGGTCGACGTAGGTCGTATCGCCGTCTTCGTACCAGCCATCCGGATCGACCGAGACCGCGCGATCCCTCCCGGCCCACGCATCGGACGGCCCACCGTAGGTCGCACGGGCAGGCTTTTCCTGTCGAATGCCGCCAACCCGGTTGCGCAGCGCCGCGGGGATCCGTTCTCGCTCCGTTGTGTAGTGAGCGATCCCGTTCTCATCGATCCAGCGATAGATACGCGGGGAGGTGTCCTCAGGGGCGTCCTGGGCCGCCGCAGAAACCGCCGCGATGCCCACTGCCAGCAAGAGCGCCGGCGCCACTGCGAGGCGGGAGAAGCGGGCGATCCACCCTCCTTTCCACGATTTGCACCACTGCATGGCGCGATTCTTCTGGAGGGGTGGGGCTCCGTCAAGGCACAGGCGCAAGGAATGCGGTCCCGGGTTCACCCGATGTTCAGCCTGCGGTTCACGGGCGCGATGGTGGAATGGCGGAAGTGGCCGCCAGAGCAGGGATTCGGCTGCGTTCACGGCTCGACGGCTCTGGCACGGCGCTTGCGGAAGGGCCCCTCCCATGTGCAGGATTTCTCTTCTCTGCTTTCTCTGGCTGGCGCCTTTTTCGGCCGGCGCCGAGGCGTTGATGGCCCAGTTGGTGGACGGGCGACGGGACGCCACCGCCGTTGCCTGGGACAGCGTTCGCGGCGAGCTGGTGCTCGGCCGGGAGGACGGGGCCTGGTTGGCGTCGCCGCCGGGCGGAGAGCCGCCCATTCCCGTCCTGCACCGCGGGGCCGTCATCGATCTGCGGGTAGACGGTGCAGGCCAGTTGTGGGTGGCGACCGAGCGCGGACTGTTCCTGCGCCGGGCGGACGGCGCATGGCAGGAGCAGCAGCTCGGTGCGGGCGCTTCACGTGAGGTTCGTCGCCTGGTGGCGGGCCCGGGCGGGAGCATCGCATGCGCAACCGCCGCGGGCGCGTTCCTCCGGCATCCGGACGGCGTCTGGAGGCGCCTCGACGGGATCCTCCCACGGGAGGATGTCACGGCTCTCGCGTTTCGCGCAGATGGTGGCGCTGTCTGGCTCGTCTCGGCAGGAGATCTCCACGCGGCGCGGCTGGAGGGCTTCGTGGCTCACGAGGGCCGCCGACTTTCGCTTCCGGAAGGTCGGGAGGCGGTGGTGGATCTGCTGCCAGGGGAAGCGACGCTATGGGTCCTGACCGAGCGCCGGCTCCTGCAGCTCGATGGGGCCGACCATTTCGAGGTCGAGCGCCTTCCGCTGGCGCCTGGCGCGGGCGCATTGCGCCTCGCCCGGGCACACGGTCGCCTGTGGGTCGCAACCGACCGAGGTTTGATAGGCCAGGGCGCCGACCGATGGAATCCCGCACCGGGAGGGTTGGCCAATGCAGGCATCGCGGCGCTCGCGGGAGGCCCGGATCGGCTTCTCACGGCTGGCGAGCGCGGCGTCCATCGGCTCGTGACCGCCCTGCCGGTGCCCACTTCACAACGGACCCGATTGCCCGCCGGTCCATCGCCCTGGGAAGGCGAGCCGGGCATCGCCGCCGTCCGCCTGGCGGCCCTCCGCTACCTGGAGCTCGACCGCGGGCCGATCCGCAGCATGGCGGCCAGGGCCCGTGCGCGGGGTTGGCTGCCGGAGGTGGAATTGCGCGGTGGTTATGGAGGCCTGCGCCGGCGCAGCGCGGACTGGGATCAGACGTTCAGCTCCGGGGAGGACCGCCTCTTCTTCGACCGTGATCAGCAGCGCACGCGGGATTTCGATGTCCAGGCCGTGCTGCGCTGGGAGCTCGGCGACACGGTCTACCACGCGGAGGAACTCGATATCGCCAAGGAGCGCCGCGAGGTGATCGAACTGCGAGACGAAGTGCTCGATGAGCTGCAGCAGATCTTCTTCGAACGCCGTCGTGTCCTGCTCAGCCTGGTGACGCAATCCGATCCGCGCGAACCGGAAACGGCGCGCCTGCGTCTGCGCGCAGCGGAGTTGGCCGCCGGCCTGGATGCCTGGACCGGCGGCTGGTGGAGCCGCGCCTCCCTCGCCTCACCCCGAATCGAATCGGAGATCCTCCCATGAACCATTTCTCGCTTGGATCCGCACTCGCCCTGGCTGCGGCTCTCACCCTTTTCAGTACGAGTCCGGCGGCCGCGCTGCCGCTGCTTTCGGAGGTCTACTACGACGCCTCGGGGAGTGATGACGGTTTCGTCTTCGTCGAAATCAGCGGCCAACCCGGCGCGTCGCTCACGGGCTTCAGCATCGAAGGGGTGAACGGCACCGATGGCAGTATCACCGGGACGCTGCTGCTGATGGGCCAGCTGGGGAGCGATGGGCTCTTCGTCGTAGGCGATCTCGCCAGCGGCGGGGGCACCTCGGTCGTGGGTGCCGATCAGCTCCTGAACTTCGACTTCCAGAACGGCCCGGATTCCGTGGTGCTGCGAGATGCTTCGGGCAACGTCGTCGATGCCCTGGGCTACGGCAGCTTCGGGCCCGGGCAATCATTTGCGGGGGAGGGCAGCGCTGCGTCCGATCCGCCTGCTGGTTCCAGTCTCGCACGCCACGACGGGTGGGCGGATACGGATGACAATGCCGCCGATTTCGGTGAGCTGGCCGTTCCCACACCCGGCTCGGCACCCGGTGTGCCCGTTCCAGAGCCCTCGCAGCTGGGCTTCTTGATCGGGCTCCTGCTGGCCCGTCCCATCGCTACCCGCCGTGCCTGGTGGCGTACGAGCTGCTGAACCCGCGCCACGGACGGCGCTCCCCCTCGTCCCCTTGGACGATTCGCGCTGTCCGGCCTCGACGCGTCGGGTACCCGGCGCGTCGGGGCATAGGGCCGCCTCGTGGGGTTTGGCCCACTTTGGGGAGATCGTTCCGGCCGAGAGACTTCAGAGCTTGCCCCGCCAAGCCGATACGTTCAGTCCAGACCTGAAAAGCGTCAACGTGTCCAGGGGTTGGAAGATTCTCTGCACGATTGTCGGTTGAAAACGGAGACGCCGCTCGCGACACTCGGCGCCGTCTTCCGGGGGTGAAAGTGCTCGCATGCTGACGGGCTTCAACACGAATATCCGACATCGGGGCGTGTTGTTCCACGTGCAAAGCGAGGACAGCGGCCGAGACCACCCCCACGTGATCACGCACCTCTTTCACGGCGGCAACATCATGGCCTCCGAGAAGAGCAGTTACGCCGAGAAGGTGGATGAGCGGAATCTCGAATCGGTCGTGCGTGGAATCATGGAATCGCAGCACAAGGCCGTTCTGAAACGCCTGCGGGCGGGCGAATTCGATGACGCGATCCTGGCCAGGCTGGGCCAGGACGCCTTCGACGTCGCCACCGAAACGCCGCCCGAGGACGCGACCGCGCCGCCGGTCGAAATGCCGGCGGATACCGCGGTCGCCGCGCCGAGCGCAGTTTCCGAACCCGAGCCCTCCGCAACGAAGGCTCCGGCGGCAGCGGCCGCGTCGGCAGCGGCCCCCCCGCAACCGGATGCGGGCCGTCCGTTCGGCGACGGCATCGTCTCGGACAAACCCCTCGACGAGGTGATCCTCAACTATCTCGTCAGCAACGCCCGCAAACGCAAACGCCAACAGGTCTCGTGAAGCATCTGGGCGTCGAGCCCGCCCATGCCGGCGCCGGTGCGTTGGTTCGGCTCTTCCACGTCTCCAAGTCGTACCTGGCGGGTAGCTGGGCGTTACGGGATGTGAGCCTGGAACTCGGCAAGGGCGAGTTCGTGTTTCTCACCGGGCCGAGTGGCGCGGGCAAGACCACGTTGATGCGGATGATCTTTGCCGACGAGCAGCCGAGCGAAGGGCAGATCATCGTGCTCGGGCGAAACGTGAGTCGGCTTTCTCCCTCGGCCGTCCCGGCGCTGCGTCGACGCATCGGCGTGGTGTTCCAGGATTTCAAACTCCTCTCGCGGCGCACGGTTGAAGAGAATGTCGGCCTGGCCCTCGATGTAGTGGGGACACCGCCTCGGGAGCGTCGTGCTCGCGTCTTCGCGATGCTGAAACGGGTCGGACTGCAACACAGGCGCTACCACCATCCCCTCTCGTTGTCGGGCGGCGAGCAGCAGCGCCTGGCGATCGCCCGCGCGCTGGTCAACGACCCGGAAGTCCTGCTCGCCGATGAGCCGACAGGCAACCTGGATCCGGATCTCACCCTCGAGATCATGGACCTGATCGCCGACGCCGCCGCGCGGGGTACGGCCGTCTTCGTCGCCACCCATGATCATGGGTTGATCGAGCGTTACGGCCGGCGTGTGGTGCGGCTCGAAGCAGGCGAGTTGGCCGAGGACACACCCATCCGAAGGCCCTCGCTATGAATCAGCGCTGGTTCGCGCGTCCGCGCTACTTCCTGCGGACGGCCTTGAGCGGCCTGCGGGAATCTCCGGTCACCGGGGGAATCTCGGTCGTGACCATCGCCCTCTGCCTGTTGTTGGTCGGCTCGTTTGCGCTGCTGGTCGCGAACATGGAGCGCATCCTCGATCGCTTCGGCGAGGAGTTTCGCGTCTCCGCCTACCTGGAGGACGACCTGGCAGAAGTGGATCTGGCGCTCTTGCGCCAGAAGGTCGCCGCCGCACCGGGCGTCGAGCGCGTGGATCTGGTGACGAAGGAAGCAGCCCTCGAGCGTTTCCGTGCAAGCCACATCGGTCGAGCTGCACTCCTCGACGGAATGGAAGAGAACCCGCTCCCGGCCTCTCTGGAGCTCGTGCTGGCGTCGGAGCATCGCAATGCCGCCGGGCTGGAGCGGCTGGCCGCGGCCGTCGATGGTTTGGCCGGAATCGCCGAGTTCGGTTACGGCGCAGATTGGGTGTCGGGCTACCACGGTGCCGTGGCACTCGTACGCGGTGTTGCCATGGCGATCGGTGCGGTCCTGGTGCTGGCCACCTTGCTGATCGTGACCAACACGATCCGCCTGGCGGTCTACGCGCGGCGCGATGAGGTGTCGATCCTTCGCCTCGTAGGCGGAAGCCGAACCTTCATCGCGATCCCCTATCTGCTCGAAGGTGCCGCTCAGGGACTGGTCGGCGGCCTGGTCGGCCTGGCTCTGCTGTTCGTACTCTTCCACCTGGCGCTGCCGGTCTTCGCTGGGAGTCTGGAGCTCCTGCTCGGCTACGTGTCGCCGAGCTTCCTGCAGCCGCGGGCCTGCGCTGGGTTGGTGGCGGTCGGCGCCGGGCTGGGCGTGCTTGGCTCCGCGGCAGCACTCGGCCAGGGGCGGCTGGGAGGATGATGCAGGGGGCAGGGCGCCGGTTGTTGGCCTTCGCCGCATTGCTCGCGGTCATCTTGCTGGACGCGTCATGGGTGGCTGCGGCGCAGGAACCCGAATCGGCGGAGGAGTTGGAGGAATTGCGGGAGGCGATCGAGGCGCGCCGCGATCGGCTGGAAGCCTTCGAGAAAGAAGCGGGGGGGCTCTTCGACGCAATCGAGGCCGTCGACCGAGCGGCGCGAGCCCTTCGGCGGGATGCCGCTCGTGCGGGAAGGGCGGCTCGTGAAGCGGAACGTGCGAAGCGTGGGCTGGAGCGCGAGGCGGAGCAACTCGAAGAACGCATGGACCAGACCCGCGTCACCCTGCAGCGACGCGCGGTCGCCCTCTACAAGGCGGGAGAAATCGGTCCCTTGCGCTGGGTCTTCGGTGAGGGTTCGCTTCGCGATCGGGTCTCACGGGTGCAGGCGCTCCAGCTGTTGGTCGATCACGACGATCGGCTGATCCGTCGTTATGCGGATCAACGTACGCAGTTGGAGGAGGCCCGGGCCGGAGCAGCGCGCGCCGCTGAGCGAAGAGACGAGGCACGGGATCGCCTCGAAACCCGCTCCCGAGAGCTCGAGCAGGAGCGCAGGAACAAGCGCACCCTGCTCGCCCGGGTTCGCCAGGATCGCGCCGTGGAGCGCGCCCTGCTGAACGAGTTGGAGGCTGCCGCGAGGGAGCTCGAAGCCACCCTCGACGATCTCCAACGAGCGCCTTCTCAGCCTGGCCCCGCCGGCCAGGGCTTCGCAGCTGCGAAGGGTCGCCTCGAGCCGCCGGTACAAGGTGCAGTCGTGCGCTCCTTCGGGCGCGTGGTCGATGCGGAGTACCGCACCCAGACCTTCCGCAAGGGCATCGATTTCGAGGTCGCTCTGGGCGAGCCGGTCTACGCCATCGCTCGGGGGCAGGTCCGCTTCGCGGATCGGTTTCGCGGCTATGGACGCACGGTGATCCTGGACCATGGCGACGGCTATTTCAGCGTCTCCGGGCATCTGGACGAAGTCCGGGTAGAGGTTGGCCAGGCTCTCGCGGCGGGGGACCCGATCGGGAGCGCCGGAGAGACGGGCTCGCTACTCGGTCCACGGCTCTACCTCGAAATCCGCAACGGATCCGAGGCTCTCGACCCAGCCGAATGGCTCCGGCTCGTTCCGGGTCTCTAGGCCCCGGCTCGTTGCGGGCCTTTAGGTAGACTGATTCATCGCCGAAGACACCCTGTCTGCAGCGACGAGGAGCCCCGCATGCGCCGTACCAGCAACCGTTTCGTGGTCGGATTCTTCGCCGGCACGCTCGTCGCGTCCCTGGCTGTCTTCTCGGGGATCGGCACCGGAACTTTCGCCGCCAACCGATACGAAGATCTCTCGCTCTTCAGCGACGTCCTGCGGCTCGTCCGCAGCAGCTACGTCGACGACGTGGACGAGGCCGATCTGATCCGGGGTGCCGTCCGGGGGATGCTCGCCGAACTCGATCCCCATTCATCCTACATGGACCGCAGCCAGCACGAGGAAATGAAGATCGATACCAAGGGCGAATTCCACGGCCTCGGCATCGAGATCAGCAAGCGGCGCGACGGCTTCATCGAGGTCGTGGCGCCGATCGAAGGCACGCCCGCCTGGCGCGTCGGGTTGCGCGCCCGGGATCGGATCGTTGCGATCTGTCCGACCGTCGTGCCCGAGGATTGGACGGAACCGTGTCGCGGAACCAAGGGCATGGAGCTTCACGAGGCCGTCGCCTTGATGCGCGGAAAGAAGGGTACGGCGATCACGATTCGCATCTTCCGTGAAGGTTTCACCGAGCCCGAGCCCTACACGATTCGCCGCGACGTGGTGAAGGTCGTGTCCGTCGATGGGCGAATGGTCGAGGATGGCTACGCCTACGTACGAGTGCGTTCCTTCCAGGAGCGCACCAGCAAGGATCTCCAGAGTGTGCTCGAGCGTCTGCACGAGGAAAGTGAGGGCGGTTTCCAGGGGATGGTGCTGGATCTGCGCGACAACCCGGGTGGCTTGCTCGATCAAGCCGTCAAGGTTGCCGATCTCTGGGTCAAGGAAGGGCTGATCGTCTACACGAAGGGGCGCGTGGAGAGCCAGCAGCAGGAGTTCCGCGCCCAGCCCGAGGGTGAGGAGGGCTATCCGATGGTCATCCTCGTGAACGCAGGCAGTGCGAGTGCCTCGGAGATCGTGGCCGGTGCCCTCCAGGATCACCACCGGGCGCTGCTGCTCGGCGGGAACACCTTCGGCAAGGGATCGGTGCAGACGGTCTACCCGCTCCGCGATCAATCGGCGCTTCGGCTGACGACGGCGCTCTACTACACGCCAGCCGGTCGCTCGATCCAGGAAGTCGGCATCGAGCCCGATATTGCGGTCGAAGACGAACGGCTCGCCGCGGAGGAACCGAAGGCACGACGCAACATTCGCGAGAAGGATCTCAAGGGTCACTTCACCCAGGAAGATGCCAATCCGGAGACGGAGGCCGAGGGCGCCGGCAGTGCTGAACCCGAGGATGTTCCGCTTGCACGGGCCGTCGAAGTGTTGAAGAGCTGGACCTACTTCGACGCGCTACGGGCCGCTCAGGCCGAAGGCGTCGTCGGAGAGCCGACCGTCCCCGCTTCCGCCGCTCCCGCTAAGGTGTCCGGATGGTCGAGGGACGGCGCATCTTCAAGGTCTCCGAGCTCGCGGCGGGCATCCAGGAGCTGCTCGAAGAGGAAATCGGGCGCGTCTGGGTCGTCGGTGAGATCAGCGATTTCTTCCGGGCGCGGTCCGGGCATTGCTACTTCGTGCTGAAGGACGGCGATGCACAGCTTCGGGCGGTTCTCTTCCGAGGGAACCTGGCGCGCATCCCGTTCGATCCCGAGGATGGGCTCGAGGTGGTGGCCCAGGCGGAAATCGGTTTCTACCGGCCGCGCGGGGACGTCCAGCTCATCGTCCGAAGCCTCGAACCGCGAGGCCAGGGTGCCCTTCAGCTGGCCTTCGAGCAGCTTCGCACCCAACTGGAAGCGGAGGGTCTGTTCGCCGACACGCTGAAGCGCGCGCTTCCGGCCTGGCCGACGCGGATCGCGGTGGTGACGTCCTCGGCGGGTGCCGCCCTGCATGATGTTCTTCAGGTGACCGGCCGACGCGCCCCTGGCATCCCCCTGGTGGTCGCGCCGACCCGGGTACAAGGGGAGGGCGCGGATCTCGAGATCGAAGCGGCGCTTGCGGCGGCCGCGCGCCTTCCCGAGGTCGATCTCGTTCTGCTGGTGCGCGGGGGCGGTTCGCTCGAGGATCTGATGGCGTTCAACACGGAGCGCGTGGCCCGAGCCATTCGGGCTTGCCCGCTCCCCGTCGTGAGCGGCGTTGGCCATGAGGTCGATGTGACGATTGCGGATCTGGCAGCGGATGCCCGCGCGCCGACACCTTCGGCCGCTGCGGAACTTGCCGTGCCCGATACCTGGCCCTGGGTCCAGCGGCTGGATCGGGAGGCGGATCGGCTTGCCCACGCCATGGCGGCGGTCGTGGACCGCCACCGCCTGGCGCTGGCAGGGCTTGCGGAGACGCTCCAGGCCCATGCTCCCCGAACCCGCTTGGCCGCTCAGCGTGAGAGGCTGCGCGCGAATCGACACGCACTGAATGCAGCCTGGCTCCGGGCCCAGGATGGTTGGCGTGGCCGTCTTTACGAGAACCGCGGGCGTCTCGGTCGGCAGGCCGTCGCCCTGGTTCCGGAACGAATGGAGCGCGTGCAAGGCCTTCGAGCCCGTCTGGATCGCGCATCTCGCGTCGCGGCCGCCAAACAAGCCGGCCAACTTCGCGAACTCGCAGGTCGCCTTCACGCGCTCTCGCCGTTGGCCGTCTTGTCGCGCGGCTTTTCCATCGTTCGGAAGGAAGAGGATGGTGCGATTCTGCGGCGAGCCCAGGACGCGGCACCCGGCGACCGGCTGCGTGTCCAGCTGGAAGAGGGCGCGCTCGAAGCCGAGGTCCTCTCTTCAGGGGACTAGGCCGGGCCTGTTGGCGGATCCCGCTGAGCGCCCTCGGCTGCGGAGAATCAACCAGAAACGGCTAGATTTGCGGCATGAAGGGGCAACCCGCCAAGGAGAGCCCGGAGAACCTCGATTTCGAAGGGGCTCTGGGTCGGCTCGAGGAGATCGTCGAGGGTCTGGAGGCCGGTGAGCTGGGCCTCGAGGCGGCTCTCGAGGCCTTCGAGGAGGGCGTAGCCCTCTCGCGGCGCTGCTCCGCCCAGCTGGACGACGCGGAGCGGCGAATCGAGATCCTGGTCGAGGATGGGGACGAACTGCGCACCGAGCCCTTGGAGACCGACGAGGCCGAGGCGTGACGCCGGAGGGCTACCTCGACGCGGTGAAGGAGCGCCTGGATCCGTACCTGGACGCTGCCCTGCCGCCGGCGGATGCGCCGCCCCAGGCCCTGCATGGTGCCATGCGCCATCTCCTGTTTCCGGGTGGCAAGCGGCTGCGCCCGGCGTTGGTGGCTGCGGGCTGCGAGGCGTTTGGCGGGGACCGGAGCGATGCGTGGCCGGCCGCGGCGGCCGTCGAGCTGCTTCACACCTACTCCCTGGTTCACGACGATCTGCCCTGCATGGACGACGACGAGGAGCGCCGAGGTCGGCCCACGGTTCACGTGGCCTTTGGCGAATCGACCGCGCTCCTGGCCGGGGATGCGCTCCAGGCTCAGGCCTTCGCAGTGCTCGCTGCGGCCCAGGCGCCCGCCGATGTGGTGCTTGGCGCGACCCGCGATCTGGCCAGTGCAGCTGGATCGATGCAGCTGGTCGGCGGACAGGTCGAGGATCTCGCCTTCGTGCTCGGCGGGGCGGACGAGGAGGCGCGGGTCGAATCCGTCCACCAACGCAAGTCCGCAGCGCTGATCGCTGCCTCATTGACGATGGGCGCGCGCTTCGGAAACGCGGGCGAGGCCTGGCTGGATCGGCTCTTGAAGTTCGGCATCGAGGTGGGCATCGCGTTCCAGATCGCTGACGATCTGTTGGATGCGGAAGATGGGGATGAACCCTGCTCGCTCGTCCGGGTTCTGGGTCCGCAACGAGCCGCTGAACGCGCAGAATCCCTGCTGGACGGCGCGCTGGGTCGAATTGCAGAGCTCGGCGAGACGGCCGAGCCTCTTAGAATGCTCGCGCGCTTCGCCGTGCGGAGGGATCGATGAGCGGAAACGAAAAGCTGCTGGACAGGATCGAAAGCCCCGAGGACTTTCGTGCACTCCCCCGAGAACAAGTGCTGGAGGTGGCGTCGGAGCTGCGCGACGAGATCGTCCACAACGTCTCGCGGACGGGGGGCCATCTGGCCAGCAGCCTGGGTGCGGTCGAGCTGCTGACCGCCATCCACTACGTCTTCGACACGCCGGCGGATCGCCTCGTGCTCGATGTCGGCCACCAGGGCTACGCCCACAAGATGCTGACGGGTCGGCGGGCCGGCTTCGCGAAGATCGGCAAGGAAGACGGGATCGGGAAGTTCCTGCGGCGCTCCGAGTCCGAGTTCGACCATTTCGGAGCGGGTCATGCGGGTACGTCCATCTCGGCCGCCCTCGGGATGGCACGGGCCTTCGAGCATCAGGGCAAGGATCAGTGCGCCATCGCACTGATCGGCGATGGCGGAATGACGGCGGGCATGGCCTTCGAAGCGCTCAATCATGCGGGCCATCTCACCCAGAAGAATCTCGTCGTCGTCTTGAACGACAACGAAATGTCGATCTCGCCTAACGTTGGCGCCATGTCCTCCTATCTCTCGCGCAAGCTCTCGGCGCCGATGGTTCGCCGCATGAAGGGCTGGGCGAAGGAATTTCTCACCTCTTTGCCGGGCGATATGGTGCATTGGGCCCAGAAGGCAGAGGAATCGCTGAAGGTCTTCTTCTCGCCTGGGCTCTTGTTCGAGGCCCTGGGCTTCAAGTACGTGGGGCCGATCCAGGGGCACCGCATGGATATCGTGCTCGAGACCTTCGAGAACGTGAAGGCGATGCTCGCGGCGGGCGACGGGCCGATCCTCGTTCACGCGCTCACCGCCAAGGGCTACGGCTACGAGCCGGCCCAGAACGATCCCTACAAGTATCACGGCGTCGGCGCCTTCGATGTGAAGAGCGGGAAGTTTGCGCCCTCCAAACCGGGGCCGCCGAAATACCAGAAGGTATTCGCGCAGACGCTGATCCGGCTGGCGCAAGAGGACGAGCGTATCGTCGGCATCACTGCGGCAATGGCCGATGGCACGAGTCTGGATCTCTTCAAGAAGGAATTCCCGAAGCGCTTCTACGATGTGGGCATTGCGGAGCAGCACGCGATCACCTTCGCGGCCGGGCTGGCGAGCGAGGGCATGAAACCTGTCGCGGCGATCTACTCGACGTTCCTGCAGCGTGCCTACGATCAGGTCGTGCACGATGTCTGCCTGCAGAATCTCGATGTGACGCTGGCAATGGATCGCGCGGGTCTGGTCGGCGGAGACGGCGCGACCCACCAGGGCTTGTTCGATATCGGCTATCTGCGGAGCCTGCCCAACATCCTCTGCATGGCGCCCAAGGACGAGAACGAGCTGCAACATATGCTGCGCACGGCCGTCGAGTACGACGGGCCCGCAGCGATTCGCTATCCCCGCGGTGCGGGCTTCGGCGTGCCGATGGATCCGGAGATCAAGGCCGTGCCGATCGGCGAGTCCGAACTGCTTCGCGATGGAAGTGATGCGGTGATCGTGGCCTACGGCACGCTCGTGCACGACGCCGAAGAAGCTGCGGCGGAACTCGCGGCGGACGGAATCTCGGTGGCGCTGGTCAACGCGCGTTTCGTCAAACCGCTCGACACGAAGCGAATCGTGGCGCTCGCCGAACGCACGGGCGCCGTGGTCACGGTCGAGGAGCACGTCGGGATGGGCGGTTTCGGAAGCGCCGTGCTCGAAGCCCTTTCCGAGGCTGGCACGGAGGCCCACACCCGGTGCCTGGCCCTGCCGGATCGGCCGATCGAGCAAGGCAGCCCGGAAGCCCAGCGAGCCGAGATGGGGCTCTCCGCCGACGGAATCGCGGCTGCGGTTCGCGAGCTGGTTGGAGGGGGCAGGGGCGCTTCCTGAGCCCGGCGGCGCAACGTCCGCGGCTGGACGAGCGGATGCTCCAGGAGGGGCTCGCTCCCTCCCGAACCGTGGCCCAGGGCTTGATCCGCGCCGGCAAGGTGCTGGTCGATGACGTGCCCGTGGACAAACCCGGCACGCGGATCCGGCCGGAGGCTGCGCTGCGCGTGCGCGGCGCTGCACGACGTTTCGTTTCCAGGGGCGGCGAGAAGCTCGCCGGTGCTCTGGAGGATCTCGGGATCGATCCGGCGGACCAGGTCTGCCTCGACCTGGGAGCCTCGACCGGCGGCTTCACCGATTGCCTGCTCCAGGGCGGTGCCCAGGCCGTGGTGGCGGTCGACGTCGGCTACGGGCAACTCGACCTGAAGCTCCGCGACGACCCGCGGGTACGCCTGCTCGAACGCACCAATGCTCGCCATCTGGAACCCGAGGCAATCCCCGAGGCGATCACACTCGTGACGATCGATGTGTCGTTCATCTCATCGACCCATCTGTTGGCCCGCCTTCCGGAGCTTGCTCCGGGCGCCGATGTCCTCGTGATGGTGAAGCCCCAGTTCGAACTCGAACCCGGGCGGGTCGGGAAGGGCGGTGTCGTCCGGGACGATGCCCTTCGCGCGGAGGCGGTTGCACGGGTTCGCGAAGCCGCACTCGCTCTCGGCTACACAGCGCGCGGTGAGGCCGAGAGCCGGCTGGCAGGCCCCAAGGGCAACCGGGAGGTCTTTCTCTGGCTCTCCTCGTCGTAGGGTCGTTTGTCGAGCCTTGCTTGCCGCCTGTGGGGTCGGTTGGTCTGCCGGCTTGGGGTTCGCGGGGCTGGTGAGGGGGGATGGGTTGGGTGTGAGGGCAGCCCTTCATCCTGCGATGGGCTCTCGCGGGGACGGCGGGTTGGCGCGGCGGCTTGGCCCGCATGGGTGGGGCCCGGGTCGGCTTGGGGTCGTGGGTCCGGTGGGCTGTGTGCGGGTTCTTGGCCGGATCGGGCAGGTGGCGGTATCCGTCAGATCTTCTTGACATCGTATAAAAACAATGCCATTATCAACACTATGGTGCGTCGAACTTCTCGGCTCGATCTTCCTCTTCATGGCTGGGGTGGAAGGCGTGAGGGCGCCGGACGAAAACGCGGCCCGAACCCGCGAGTGGCCCATCTTCAGCGAGCACCGCTCGCCTCCCGACATCCCTGCCATGTGACCTTGAAGGTCCGGCCCGATGTTCCGTCGCTTCGCGATGGGCGGCTGGTGCGGGAAGTAGAGCGATCGTTTGCCTGCGTGCTCGAGCGCTCGGACTTCCGGCTCGTTCACTATTCGATCCAGTCGAATCACCTGCATCTGATCGTCGAGGCCAAGGATGCGGGGGCGCTTGGCAGAGGGATGAATGCGTTGGGATCTCGTCTGGCACGGGCGGTGAACCGGGTGTTCGGGCGGAAGGGGTGCGTCTTGCTGGACCGCTTCCATCATGTGGTGCTGCGGACTCCGACCCAGGTTCGGAATGCGATGCGCTACGTGCTCCTGAACGCACGTAGGCACATGAAGACGGAACCCAGGACAAAGAGAATTGATCCCGCTTCTTCAGGGCGTTGGTTCGAGGGCTGGCGGCGCTCTGCCAGGGGACTCGTCGCTCAAGCAAGGGAGCGACCTGGGGGCAACGTGGTGGCGGTCGCCACGCCACATACATGGCTCCTGACCGAGGGTTGGCGCAGGGCTGGCCCATGCCTCGATCCGGCCGAGATCCCGAGCGCTGCCTAACCGAGCCACACATGCGAGCCGGCCTTCGCTCTGGCGATGTGGGCCAAGGCGCCGCGCCCATCGTTGGCCACTCGAAAACGCCCCGCAGGATCGAAGGAGCCCCCGCACCCCCCGACCGTTCCCCCTCAACAGCCCGCGAGACCCAAGCTGGCCAACCTCGACGCCCCGCAGGCGGCTAGGAGTCTGCGCGGCAGAGGGCCATTGAGGGGTGAGTCTCGCTAGAGTGAGCCATGCCGCGAGACTTTCGACGCTACGAGCCGGACCAGTCGCTTCTCCTGCCGCCCTCGCTTCGGGATTGGCTTCCCGAGGATCATCT
>JAAETT010000276.1 GCA_024228115.1 bacterium | reverse complement strand
TGCAAACCCCCCCCCCCCCCCCTACCGAAAATTACACCCCCCTTGTTCCCCAAAAGTCTTTCAAACTCTCAGACATTTCGCTGTACTAATTATTTCTTGATAAACGCCAAAATTGTAGTAATAGTAACAATTCAAAACAAAAATTAAGCAAAAAGCGATATTTCGAGACTTTTTGGTAAAAATGACGATTTTCGCTGATTTTTTTTAAAATTCACTTCTGGTAGGTTATTTGAAGGTGTTGGATAACGAAAATTAAGTTGAATGTGTACTGCGTCTTCTTTCGATCGCCATTGCGAATTTGGCCGAATCCAAGGATTTGAAGGAAAATTGCAATTTTTGTCGATTTTTCTTAGATTTGTTTCTGGCACGTTATTTGAGGCGTGGATAATGAATATTAAGCTGAATTTGTGCTGCGTCTTGATTCAACTGATCCTTCAAAGTATTTTGCGACTGAACATTATTTAAAAATTTGATCAAATCCACGGATTTCAATGATCAGTAGATTTCGGTCCAGCATTGTTGATTTCAACTGATCTTTAGAAGCTAAAATGAGTCAGCATCTTTCCGCCGAACTTTATTTAAAATTTGGCCAAATCCACGGATTTGAAGAATCAGCAGTTTTCGGCCTGGTATTTCTGTTTTCCACTGACCTTGAAAGCCAAATAGAGTCAGCATTTTTTAGCTGAACTTCGCTTGAAATTTTTGAATAAATCTACGTATATTTGAAGGATGGTTTTGGCCCAACATTCCCGATTTCAAATGATCCTTAAAAACTAAAATGAGTTGGAGTTTTTCGGCCAAACTTCACATAAAAATTTGAACAAAAATACAGATTTGAAGGATCAGTAGCTTTTGGCCTGCATTCCTGATTTCAACTGATGTTTAAAAGCTAAAATGAGTCAGTATTTTCCGGTCAAATTTCATTTAAAATTTGGCCAAATCTACAGTTTTGAAGGATCAGTAGTTTTCGGCCTGGCATTTTTGATTCCATCTGATCTTTAAAAGTTAAAATCAGCAAGTATTTTTCTGCTGAACTATTCAAAACGTTGGCGAAATCCAAGGATTTGAAAGAAGCAGTAGTTTTCGACCCACCATGCTTGATTTCAACTGATCTTTAAAAGCTAAACTGAGTCAGAATTTTTCGTCTGAACTTCATTCAAAAATTTGGCGAAATCCACGGATTTGAAGGATCAGTAGTTTTCGGCCCAGTATTCTTGATTTCAACTGATCCTTAAAAGCTAAGTTGAGCATTTTTCGGTCAAACTTTGTTTTAAAATTTGGAGAAATCCACAGATTGGGCAAATGGCAGTATAAGTCGACCCTGGAAGGTTTTTAATGACCATGATACAGTACCGCCTGGAGCTGTATGTCTACACCCGATCAACACTGGCTAGTGCAGTTATTGCGGGGCACAACTTTTTCCATGAAAAATCAGTATATCCAGAAAGTAAGTTGTCCATTGAAAGAAAGTTGATTTATAATGCAAGCAGAATAAATCGTTGGAAAGAAATAATCACGTTTTTAGAGGAGCGCTTGTCTGGGTCCCTAAGCAAAGGCCAGAACAGAGCAAGGTGCTGAGGTACATATGTAGCTTCAGCGATTCTTGCTGTCATTTTCTT
>JAAETT010000275.1 GCA_024228115.1 bacterium | reverse complement strand
GAGGAAATTTGATGAAAATCAAAAATTTTTGAAAGTTTCTAATTTTGATGTGGTTTCCTACTAAATCGACTACGCTGAATTCAATGGTGCTAATTTTATATCTGTCCACCACCTCCTGAGATATGGGCTTTGGAAGTGCCAAAAAATGGCAATTTTGAGAATTGGTTGACCTATAACTCAAGAAGGAAGCATTAGATGTGGATAAAATGGGTGCCAATGAGTTTCCCGTGGTCACTTTAGTAGGAAATGACATTGATATCAAAAGTTTCTGGATATTTTTGATTACTGAAAAATTTTGCATACATATACATGTATTTTTTCTCAAATAATTTTTTTTGCGAAATTTTGTTCCAAATGATCTGAAATTGTCCGCTATCATTAGCTGCATGGTTAAAACTTTGAATTTTGCATTTTCCACATGGTATTCAAAAGTTATGATCAATTTGATATTGACATGCTATTTAGCCATGGTTCGAATCCCACTCAAGACACTTTTTTAATATTTTTTTAAATCAGTTTTTTTAATAGTGTTATCTTGTAGAGCTACAAAAGTTGTATATAACTGCACTATTATTATAAGTATATCAGCTTAATTCGAGTAAGGAAAAAATCAATTGTGCTGAATGAGAAAATGTCAAGGAAATTTGATGAAAATCAAACATTTTTGAAAGTTTCTAATTTTGATGTGGTTTCCTACTAAATCGACTACGCTGAATTCAATGGTGCTAATTTTATGAAAATCTGTCCACCACCTCCTGAGATATGGGCTTTGG
>JAAETT010000274.1 GCA_024228115.1 bacterium | reverse complement strand
GGAATTGTGCTGTGCCTTCTTCCGATCGCTACATCGAATTCGGCCGATTCCAAGGACTTGAAGGAAAAATGACGACTTTTGCCGATTTTTCTTAAATTCGCTTCTGGTAGGTTATTTGAAAGTGCAGATGATGAATGCGAAGCTGAAATTGTGCTGCTTCTTCTTCCAACCGCTATCTCGAATTTGGCCGATTCCAAGAACTTGAAGAAAAAATGACGATTTTCGCCGATTTTTCTTAAATTCGCTTCTGATAGGTTATTTGAAGTTCAGATAATGAATATCAAGCTGGAATTGTACTGCCACTTCTTCCGATCGCTATCCGAATTTGGCCGAATCCAAGAACTTGAAGGAAAAATGACGACTTTCGCCGGTTTTTCTTAAATTCGCTTCTGATAGGTTATTTGAAGTGTAGATAACAAATATCAAGCTGGAATTTGTTGCGTCTTCTTCGGATCGCTATCCCGAATTTGGGCGATTCTCAGGACTGGAAGGAAAAATGATGATTTTCGTCGATTTTTCTTAAATTCGCTTCTGGTATATAGGTTACTTGAAGTGTATAGATAATGAATATCAAGCTGGAATTGTGCTGCGTCTTCTTCCTGCAGCTTGGAGCAGAAAATGGCAGTGAACACCAGCTTGGATTTCTTCAAAAGTTTGCGACCTGTGGGCAATGCGCGGTCTAATTTTTAATAAAAAATCAAGAGCAAAAAAGGAAACAGCCGACCTTAAACTGGTTGCAAAATGCAAGCGCG
>JAAETT010000273.1 GCA_024228115.1 bacterium | reverse complement strand
CTCCGGTCGAGCCGGGAGGGCGTTCGCCCTGGGTCAAGGACCTTTCGACCCGGAAGATCTGAATCGGAATCCGGAACGGCGGGCTGCGTCGCCCCCCGGCCAAATGATCAGATTTCTACGCTTCTGAGTGAGCGTCTACAACCACGAAAAGAGGCCCCGACCAATCTCGACGAAGCTCCCCCGTATCCGACCGCACGATCGTATTGTCCTCGCCCGCCGCAAGAAAACTGTGGTTGAGGTCGCGGATGACGGTGGCGTCCTCCGGCACGGGGGCTGGCTTCAACCACGGCAACTCCGGCACCTCCGGCAACCGGATGGCCACGCGGCTCTGCTCGACCAGAGTCCGAAGCGCCGGCACCTGGCCGGCGCGGAGGTCCTCGGCGAAGATGGCTCGCCGGTCGGGTTCGAGAACGAAGAAACGCTCCGCCTGTCTCACGTGGCCCGTCCGAAAGAGCATGGCTGCCGCCGGCATCAAACCCATGACAGGGGGATCCTTGAAGCTCGACCAGGGGATGGGGCGCCCGGGCGCCTGGAGCGGCCGGTTGCTGTAGCCGAACAACATGGGTGCATCCCACCCTTGTAGGCTTGCAATGCTGGCCATGTAGACGGCGGAGCCGTGGCGCGCTTCCGCCAGCGGCTTGCCATGGTTCCACTCGCTCACCGAAAGCGGTCGGCCCAGTAGCTGACCCGTTGACACGTGGGCAACGAAGTTGGCCATTCTCCGCGGATCGACGCGCAGGGCGTTGGGCAAGGCGTAAGAATGGACATCGACCAGGTCACCGTCCGATAGTGATGGCAGGCTATGCAGACGCCCTCCGGCCCACAGGTTGGTCGTAGCTACGATGCCTCGAAAACCCAGCTCGGCCAGATGCGCCCGCATGCCGACGTTGAAATCGTGCTCGATCTGATTCAGCCAGAGCTTCGTACCGATTCGCGTACGGCCCGCTAGCACTTTCGCCTCGGAAACACCGGACTTCGCTGAGAAGGCTTTGAGTGCGGTCGCGTACAAGCCGCGGTGGTGCAGGTTCTCATTGCCACGGAAGTTTCGGCCAAAGTGGTGGGTGACGTCGTTCTCGTTGGTGATCAAGACACCGATCACGACCGGATCGTCTTTGTACGCCAGGCCCGTGTGCGGATTGACATGACCGAGAAAGGTCTCGTTGAAACTGCGCATCAGCTCCTGCAGGCGCGTGTTCAGATACAGGAAACCCTTGCCTTCCCCGGGCTTCTTCCCTCGCAGGAGATCCTCGAAGCCGGGGATCTCGTCCCCTTCCTTGAAGACGCGGCCGGTATGGAGATCGAGCCAGACGTAGATGCCGTTCTTCTTGAGCTCCGAGATCCATAGATCGAAGCGCGCCTGGGCCCGCGGGTTGAATCTCTGAGAATGGGGAAGTTTGTGATCGATCAGCGAGGGCTTCACAAAGCCCATCGAATCGTGGTGGTGCAGCCGCACGAGATTGAAGCCGAGCTGGGCGATACGCTTGGCATGACGTGCGATGGAGTCTTCCCGGGTCCGAAACAGGGCACTCGCCTGGACGTTCACGCCCCAGAAACGCGCCGGAGTGCCATCCTCGAAAACCAGACGATCACCCTTGGCGCTGACGAAGCCGTGGCCCCCGGCGGGGCTTTCGTTCATGAAGCTCAGATCCACGGGTGACCGGTCGGCGGGAAGCGGATCGAGGGTCCAGCCTTCCATGTCGGGACCACATCTGGGCGCCGCAGGCTTTGCGCCGAGCAGTAGCAGGGCGAGCCCCAGAAACACGAAGGTAAAGACCGCCGATTTCCTATGCTCCGCCCGATGTCGAGCCCGCTCGTTGCCACCCGGCCCATCGCGCCGGATCACCGTACGCCGCCGGTCGTCGTGATCGGCCTGCCGCGAAGCGGGAGCTCGTTTCTCTCCCATGTGATGTCCGCCCTGGATGATTGGTATGTCTTCGACGACCTGTACCTCCATCGCCACGCCCGGGCAATGGGTGCCAGCGGAGCCCTAGAACGCGAACAGTTGGAGAAGTTGGTCGATTTCCTCGGCTGGCAACTCCGAGCCCGGATCCAATTCGAGACTGATTTCAACCGGCCCGACTGCAGCCTCGACGACGTTTCGGAAATGAACGCCGCCCTGCTGGAGACGTTCTCGAAAACCCCGGTTCGCTGGCATGAGCTGATGGAGGAATGGCTAGTGCGCCTCGCTCTTCACCACGGCCGTTCCCGTTGGGGCTACAAGGCACCGCAGGATTTCATGCAGATGGAGATGCTCACCGGTCTGTTCCCGGGCATCCGCTTCGTGTTCATCCTCCGCGACCCACGCGACACCATGAGCTCGTTCAAATTCGTGAAGAGTGAGGATGGGACGCCGGGGCAGTACCACCCATGGGTCTACGCGCACTATTGGCGGATGGCCAATCAACGGGCAGATCAGTACGCCCGGGCTCTCGATGTTCCGATGTTGCGCGTGCGTTTCGAAGATCTGGTAGGCGATCCGCCAAGGGAGGGCCGACGGCTTGCCGAGTTTCTCGACACCAAGCTGAGCGGAGCTCTCCCGAGTGGCGCCAACACGTCGTTCCGAGATGGCGCCCGCAGAAGCATCTCCGAAACCGAGCGCTGGATCTGCGAACGGGTCGCCGGCCGCGAAATGGATCGGCAGGGCTATGCCCGGGATGGTGCGCGCTTTCGCGTGCGTGATCTGCCGGACCTCGCCACGACGACCCTGCGCTTCACGAGCCATCAGACCCGGCGCTTGTGGAAGAACCCGGCCCCACGAACCTCGGTAGCGGGTTTTCTGAGGAACCTCGGCCGCAGCTAGGCAGGGCTCGCTACATTCTGAGACCCGTCCCGCCGAAGGGAAGAGGGCAGGAGTCCGGGAGGGCGGTACGACACGATGCACGTCTACCCGACGGTCTATCTTATTCTGGGCCTGTGGGTCCCCCTCTGCATCCTTGCGTTCGCGACGATGCGCCCGCAGCAAGCCGCCCTCCTCGCTTTGCTTGGGGGCGTCTTGCTCCTACCCGAGCGCATGGGTTTCGACGTCGCCGGGCTCCCAGCGATGGGCAAGCTGGAACTTGCGAGCCTGGGGGCCATGCTGGGTTGCCTGGTCTTCCATTCCCGTGAGCTGATTCGAAGCCGCGTGGGAACCGGCCTCGAAGCCGTAATCCTGCTTGCGATCCCGTTCAGTCTCGCGACCGTCATGACCAACCGCGACCCAACTGGCGGCACCTACCATTGGTATGCCGGCCTCCGCCCCTACGACGCCGCGAGCACCATCTTTGGTGATTTTCTCCGGCTAGGTGTGCCTTTCGTGCTCGGTCGCGCTCTGTTTCGAACTCCCGAATCACTTCGCATGCTCGTGAAGGGTCTGGTCGCAGCTGCACTGGCCTACTCGGTACTCGTGCTGTGGGAAGCCCGGATGAGTCCCCAGCTCAATCGTTATCTCTACGGCTACGGCCAGCACTCCTTCCACCAGACCAGACGACTCGGCGGCTGGCGTCCGATGGTCTTCATGGCGCACGGCCTGGCATTGTCCGTCTTTCTCTGCACGGCCCTGATGGCAGCGATTGGTGCCCACCGCGCAAAGCTGAAGATACTCCGCGTGCCAGCGGGATACGTGGCGGCGTACCTCACTGTCGTCCTCTTGCTGTGCAGAAGTCTTGCATCGATCGTCTACGGTGGGATCGCGGCGCCCCTTCTTCTCGTGGCTCGCCCCCGCATCGCAGGATTGGCGGCAGCTGGAATCGCGCTGATCGTGCTCTCCTACCCGGTGCTGCGCGCAACCGATGCCTTCCCGACCCAGGGCCTCATCGATACCGCAGCCTCGGTGAATGAAGCACGTGCCAAATCGCTCCAGACTCGCTTCGACTACGAGGACCTCTTGCTCGACCGCGCCCGTGAACGCATCTGGTTTGGATGGGGCGCCTTCGGTCGAGCACGTTACACAGACGAATCAGCTCGACCGCTCATTACTGATGGATACTGGATCCATCGGCTCGGCGCGAAAGGCGTGGCTGGGTTGAGCCTCTACTTCGTTCTGGTTCTGGCTCCCATCTTCCAGGCGTGTCGGGCGATCCCGAAGTGTCCGGACCGCCGAGATGCGTCGCTGCTCGCCGCCCTCACATTGATTCTCGCCATCCAGGCTCTTGACACCGTACCCAACGCCCTTTTCAACCACATCCCCCTACTGATGGCGGGGGCGGTGAGCGGCCTGGCGGTTGCCCTTCCCAGGCAAGCGCCGAAACGCAAGGCTCCACCCCAAACCGCGAGCAGGCCAGAACCAGCACCCAGCGCACCCACGACGGTGGAGCTGGCCAAGGGAGGGCGAAGCCCGGGCGCGCGCCATCGGGCCCGGAATCAATGAAGCTCCTCGATATCGATGTCAATTCCCGCAGAGCTGATCCAATCCTGCCTCTTGGGAGCCCATTTCGCGTGTCGCGCTTGACCCGCCAAAAGCCGCCCCGTTTCCACGGTCGACTATCGAAACCCGGAGCATTGGCACGTGAGGCGGTTGCTCTTGGTCCCCTCGCTCTTCGGACTGACAAGATCCATGAGTGACGGAGATCCTTCAGCAATAGAGCCGCCCGCCTCTGCCAGTAGTACTTCCGCTCAGCGCGTCGCGAGTGCCTCATTCTGGGCCGGGCTTGGCTTTGGTGCCCGGTTTACCATCCGACTCGGGGGCAACCTCGTCTTCGCGCGCCTCCTCTTCCCCGAGGCCTTCGGGTTGATGGCGATCATCAACGCGATCCGAACCGGGCTCGGAATGTTCTCGGATCTTGGCATCGCACCAAGTGTGGTCCAGAGCAAGCGAGGAGATGAAGCGGTCTTCCTCGACACAGCCTGGACAATGCAGATCATTCGCGGCGCCCTACTCGCCGCGGTGGCGCTCGCATTCGCCGGCCCCCTATCGCGATACTACGGCCGACCGGAACTCCATGGGATGCTTGCGTGGACCAGCACTGCGCTCCTGCTCGCCGGGTTCAATTCGATGAGCATGGCGCAAATGCAGCGACGAATGGCCATTCGCGGCATCGAAGTCGTCATGTTCTCCGGACAGGTCGCGTCCGTCGCCGTGGTCTTGGTCTGGCTGTTGATCGAGCCGACCGTGTGGGCATTGGTTGCGGGAACCGTGGCAGCCAGCTTCGTTCGACTGATCGCGAGCCATGCCATTGCTGATCGAAGGGCCCGGTTGCGTTGGGACCCTGGATCCGCACGCGAGATCTTTCGATTCGGGCGGTGGATCACCCTCAGTACGGCGCTTACCTTCTTCGCAGATCAGGCGGATCGGCTGATTCTCGGACGGCTCGCTGACCTTGCCCAGCTCGGCGTATATAGCATCGCTGCCATGTTGGCGGCCCTGCCAGCAATCTTGGTCAACAGCGTAGGGACGCTTGCGGTGTTCCCCGCCCTCAGCCGGAGCCGCCAGACGAGCGGGGATTTCTCGAGTGCCTACGCGCGTGCGCGTCGGCCGATCGTCGCATTGGGCGGCTTGATCGTCGCCAGCATTCTTGTGGCGGCCAACCCTCTGATCAGCATCCTCTACGACCCGCGCTACGCGGATACCGGGTGGATGCTGCAGGTGCTGATCGTCGGGACGTGGTTCCGCATTCTCGAGAGCCCTCCACGAGCCGCGTTGCTCGCCCTCGGCGAGACCCATTGGCTGGCAGCACTCAACGGAGTCAAGCTCGTCTCCGTTGTCGTCGGGCTTCCGGTCGGATTCACCCTCGGTGGTATCGCAGGCGGACTCGGAGCCCTGGTAGCTGGCGACGTGCTGCGATTCATCGTCTGCTCAGTCGGGGCCAAGCGCCAAGGGCTCCGTTCTTTCGCGGGGGACATGGGAGTAACCCTAGCCACTGCCATCGCAGCTGTGGTTGGAGCAGCCGTCGCGTCAGCGCTGAAGGCAACGGGCGCCAGCCAGGTCGTATTGCTATTTGCGGGCGCTGGCGGGGCGCTCGGCGCGTTCGCTCCGGTGGCACTCTTTCTACTCCACCGGAGTAATGCTCTCGGTCTTCTCCGCTTCCGGCCCTGAGACCCTCGAGAGGTCTCGTCGACGGCCTACCGAAGCAACGCCTGATCTTGCACCGGCCGATCTGCGCGAATCGCGATGAAGTTGCGAGCCCGGGCCGGGTATTCATGGCAGGCATCGAAATCACACCACGACAATGGCTCTCCACCGTCGAGAAAGTCCTGGAAGTGGAAGATCTCGTAGCCTTGATCCTTGTTCAGGAAGTCGAATAGCTGCCGCCTGTGATACCCGAACGCAGCCGCCCCATCGGGGCCGCTTTCGAACATGATGGGAGGCCGCCATCGGGCGAGAATTTTCTTGGCTCCTCTCAGCGCCGAAAGCTCGGCTCCTTCCACATCAATCTTGATGAAGTGAACAGGCCGGGCCAGGGGAATCACCTCGTCCAGAGGGCGAACGCGTACGCGACGCTGGCGAACTCGGTCCCTTGCATTCACGTCACCACCGAGCCGGCTGTACCCCGGCCGCGACAGGTTCTCCTGGAAATCAGCCTCCTCTGCTTCTTCGCCGAGTGCCAGAGCATGCACCTCTACTTCCGGGAACTTCCGACGAAGCCAATCCGCTTTGGTGGATACCGGCTCGATCGCAACATGAGTTCCCTTCGGTGAGAGCCGGAGGATATCGCTCAACACGCTCCCGATATGAGCACCGATATCGATGCAGTTGGACTGTCGGTCGAGCAGACGCCGCAGAACCGCCTCGCCGCGTTCGGGTTCGAGATGCAGCTCGCGCAACTCCGGGTGCCGAAGGCGACGCGCCCATCCCGCAGCGAACCTCGGTCTCGTGCAGCGGACTCGAATGGCGTCCGAATCAACATGTGTTTGAAGTGGAGAGCGGTAGGAATGTCCATGGGGGCGATTCGAGTGAAACCTATCCACCCGGAAGTGATGAGGCCAGGGGTTCTGCGATCGACCCCACTTCTCCCGCCCGCATGCGATTGCTGCGGGATTGGCGCCACGTTGCGTCTGGTCCGCGAGCAATCGTTTTCGCAGAGATAGGATCGCAGCTCAGCGAGCCTCGCGGCAAGCCGACTAGCGGTTAGAAACGGGCACCCGCCATCCGAGCCTGTGGCTACCCAACGCATCTGCCCGGCGAGCTAGCCATGCGGGCCCTGAGAGAGAATATCTCTCGGGGGGCTAGGCTCTCGCTCGGCGTATTTGTCACCACTGCCGCGAGTCCCTCAATGAAGCTCCTTTGCATCAGCGTCAACTTTCGCAGCTCCGAGCTGACGCTACGCCTCTTGGCCGCTCTCGAGCCGGCACTCGACGGGCTCGACGCCGCCATCACGGTGGTAGAGAACGGCTCTGGAGACGGCTCGGAGGCGAGGCTGCAAGACGGGATCGAAGCGCTCTCTGGTCGCATTCCCGTGCAACTGCTGTGCAGCTCCGAGAACCTGGGCTTCGGTGGCGGAAACAACCTTGCAATCCGCGCAGCCATGGACGGACCAGAGCCGCCGGATGTCTTCCATCTGATCAACCCCGATGCCGTCCCGGAACCAGAAGCCCTACGAGAGATGCTGGCATTCCTCGACGGGCAGCCCGGAGCGGGAATAGCGGGTAGCGCCGTGGTCGATGACAGTGGGGAATTCCACAGCTCGGCCTTCCGCTTTCCCAGCCCACTTGGCGAATTCGAAAGCAGACTGCGGATCGGGTTGATCTCACGACTCTTGAAGAATTGGCGTGCCCCGATGCCGCCTGATGGCACGACACGCACTGTCGACTGGGTTTCTGGCTCGAGCTGCTCCCTGCGCCGCGCAATGCTCGAGAAGATTGGACTGTTCGACGAAGAGTTCTTCCTCTACTTCGAGGAGACGAATCTCTGCCGACAAGCGAAGACGGCAGGCTTCGAGGTCTGGACCGTACCAACGAGCATCGTACACCACACAGGCGCGGTGATGACGGGGCTGGATGATCTCACCCGGCGGCGCCCCGCATTCTGGTTCGAATCCCGCCGCCTGTACCTGCAGAAGCACCACGCACGGCCCGGTCTGTGGATCGCCAACCTAGCCTGGTTGCTCGGCAGCCTGGGCTTTGGCCTACGCCGAATGCTCGGCCGGCGGCCCCAAGTCGATCCGCCCCGATTGGTCACGGACTTCCTGCGGCACAGTTTCGGGATTCGGACGAGAATGGGAACCCGTACATGATGGGCGATCGACGGAAAGTAACGATCCCCCGGCAAAGCCGGGGGCTTTCGATTGTGAGCCGCTCAAAGCGGCGTGAACGGGACCGCTTCGCGGCCCCTTGAGCCCCCTGAAGGGGGCTGGCCTCATAACAGATTCAGCTGGTCGACTTTTCGATCCTCGGTCTCTTGATACCGGATGTATTCACGGATCGTCTCCTCATCTCGTCCCACGGTCGAAACGAAGTACCCGCGAGCCCAGAAGTGCTGCCCTACGAAGTTGCGCTTTCGCTCTCCGAAATTCCGGGCGATGTGGATCGCACTCTTTCCTTTCAAGTACCCGATCACCTGCGACACTGCGTACTTCGGCGGAATCGAGATCATCATGTGCACGTGGTCTGCCATCAGATGACCTTCCTCGATCCGGCTCTCCTTCTGGCGCGCCAGCTCGTGGAAGATGTCTCCCAATTCCCTCCGTAGCTGTCCGAAGGTCACCTTCTTCCGGTACTTGGGAATGAAGACCACGTGGTACTTACACTCCCATCTGGTGTGGCGTAGACTCCTATAGTTACTCAAGAAAAACTCCCTTCCGATGTAGCTTTGGCGGCTCACGGAAGGGGGTTTGCGTTGGGGACTCCCGGAATTGTCAAACTTCTGCTGCCTCCCCGGCAGAGCGGGGGGACTCCTGTTTTGGCCTAGCAGGCTAGTGGATCCAGGGCCTGGCCCACTCGGACGGCTCCTCGGGAAGCGATCTGCTACCGAGAGCGGTGCGGATCTCGCCGATCAACGCTTTCACGGACTGACCACGTCCCGAAGAGAAACCCTCGGGGCCGATCAGCCGGATCGCAGCGCGCTCGAGTGCGTGGAAGCTCCGCTCGAAGCGCGCGACCCGCGCTTTGGCGGTCGCGGGCTCGGAGCCGTCGATTTCGGCGCGCAGCGCTTGCAGAGCGAGCAAGACGGGCGCTAGATCGAGCGCGACGACGTCGAACACGGCATCCGGACCCCGGTGCGCGATAGGCACGAAGTCGTGGCTCCACGAATAGCGCCAGCGCCCGAGCTCCGTGGGCTCGAACTCCACAGCCCACCGGAAGTCGCCCAGGTAGGTCGCGTCGAGATGATGCACCGATCCACTCGGTGCAATGAACTCGAAGGGCACACGCTGATCTTCCGGGGCCCTCGTGCGAATCCACGTATCGCGAATCTCGGTCTCGAACGTGGCACCGAAGGCTACCGGGTTGCGAGCCGCCAGAACCCGCACCTCGAGCCAGTCCCAATCCGCTCGGATCGCACCGGCGACTGCTTGCCACGGTTCTTCCGCGGCGCCCGCGCCACCACGCACCTCGATCCAGGGTGGCTCGGAGCCCGCTTCGGGTGCGAAGCTCACTGCAAATTGGCCCGCGCCGGGCGCTTCGAGCCGGGGCAGGACGATGGAGCGCCCGGGCTCGACGATGATGGCTTCCCGCCGTCCGGCGAACTCGGCCGGGCTCGTCCATGAGACACGCAGCCGCGGTCGACGCAGGGGCGCCTTGTGTTCGCCGTAATCAGCGGAGTACACGAACAACACGAGCCCCGTCGTGTCTTCCAGGGGATCCGAGAGCTTCAGCAGGAACAGGAGCGGCTCGTGGGCTTGTGCGCGGCGTTGCACGTAGGAGGTCAATCGGGCCGATTCGAACGTGAGATGGGGTTCGCCGGGCTCGTAGTGCGCACTCGCGAGCGGCATCGCGCCCGTGTCGGGCCGCGAGTCCGTGTCCGAGGCGAAGCCGGCCCCAGGGAGCCTCCAGGGTTGCTCGCCGAACCCGATATCTCGCCACCAGACCTCGCCTGGCGCGGGCCGACTGGTGTTGTTGCGCAATGTGCCGCCGCTACCTGGGCTCCAATCGCTGGAGACGGAGTAGAGCAGCACGTCGAGCCCCTGATCCGGCCCCTTCTCGACCGCCAGGCGCAGCGTCACGGTCTCCACGAGGACGCTCGGCGGGAGATCGAGCGCATCCCAGCGCTGAAGCCCGCGCAGGATCTCGTGTTCGCCGAAGCTTGCGGTCCAGGGTCCGCGACCCAGCCGTATATGTGTCTGTCCAGCCTGATTCCACCCATGCACGAAGCCGCCATCAAGGAAGCCACGGATGTCGTTGTCCTCCAACGTGGTCGCTTGTCGCCCGCGCACGAACGTCGTCGTGTGCCGCAGCCGAGGCAGATCATCGACTGCGTTGAAGGCTGCTCCATAGGCGCTCACGGAAAGCACACCCTGCAGCAGAGCCGGGGCTGGCGCTGGAGAAGCGTTCCCCAGCTCGATGGGAAAGTCGCACGCGGTGAGGCACAGAATCGCTGCAAGCGACACACAATTGGCCAGATGAGAGTACGGCTGCCTTTGAAGGAATCTCGCCTTGCATGAGTTCCCATTGCGGGAGGATGCAACGGGATTGCGCATACAGCGATTGATGGCGGTCGGCATCATTGCCTCACGCATCTGGAACTGCTCGACGCCAAGCTCGGCTGGGTAAGCCTACTGAACATCGAGATCAAGGACATTTCCGGCCCGGGTGGGCCCATCCGAACCAACGGCAGGAACTCCCAGAAACTTGACGACTTCCCGCCCACTCGCTGATCCGATCTGCTCGGGATCGTCTGCGCGGGAAAGGCGTACGACGGTGAACTCCAGGGGCCGATCTACTGCATCGGTGGTCCGGTACGCGCCGCGCACGATCTGGCTCGAAGACGGGACGGCGGTTCGTAGGCCACGCAGGACGCGGCGAGTCGCTTTTTCCACCGAGCTGGGATCGACCGCACTGTCGAAGATGAAGTAGCTGGGGCGGACCTCGTCGAGATACTCCAGCCCGTACACATGGAACCCCGGGCGTCTCCAATCACGGATGATCAACGTTCGGTTCGGAGCACCGAGCAGAAGGGTGTCCACCGCACCTCCGACCACTGCAGCCTCTTCGCCTACGATAGCTCGGATCTCATTCGATGCCCGGCGAAACTCGTAGGTTCGGTTCGGGACCTCCTCCGCCAGACGCAGCCCGGCAGACGCTCCGCCGACCAGGGTGAGACCGAGTGCGATCGTCCCCCAGCGAACCTGGGTCCGCCGCAACGCCCAGGCCGCCCCGGGCCCGAGGAGCGCTCCCAGCACGCAAAGCCCGATGACCACGACCGCGCAAAGCGTGCCCCATGAAAGTCCCACCTCGGAGCCCAGCTCGATTTCCTGCGTGAGCGAGGCGAGGCCGGAGGCCAGCGGCGCCCGGAGGTAGACGGCCAGGACCCCCGCGATCACGACGCCCAGGCCAACCGCGCGCCACCGCTCCGACTGGCAAGCGACGAACTCCGAGACCCTGCGTGCCGCCGTCGGCGCATGTCCGAGCGCGTGGGCCGCCAGGATCGTGCAGGGCACCGTCAGCCACAGGTAACGTCGACTCGGGACGGTGGCCATCCACAGCAACCCGAGCTCTATGATCACCCAAGTCGCGGCCAGGAGCTCTCCGAATGTCCACGAGCGGAGCACGGCCATGGAGCCCTGCCGCAATGCCCGGACGGCAACATGGAGCGCCCAGACCAGGGATGGGAGCACCGAGAGGAGACTCAGGCGAAGGAACATCCCCGTCGCTACGCCACCACCGGACTCCGGCTCGAGACCGAGGGCGAAGCCCTTGGTGAGCAGATAGGCGCCGCGCGGCACGACGTTGGCTGCCGACTGCAGTGTGACTTCAGCGAGCCATCCCTCGAGATTCGGCTGGACGAGCGCGAGAAACCAGACCAGCGTGACCAGGCCAGCTCCGGTGGCCATGCTGGCTGCTCGACGCACGAGGGTCGCGAGCACTTTGGCCGGCCGGCCGTCGTGCCCGAGGAGGCACCAGCCGGCGACGCCAATAGCCAGGATCGGCAGGAATGCGGCGGCGTTGAGCTTGCAGAGAGCCGCTCCCACTGCGGCCGCACCTGCGCATGCATCGCGCAGCGCACGAACTCGCGCTCCGGGAGCCGCAAGTACGACGGCCAGCAACATCAGCGCAAGGGGAACGATCTCGATCAGGGCAACACGGCTGTAGGCAATGGCGAAGGGATTGATCGCGAGCATCCCCATGCCCCAGAGCGCGGCCCGCCGCCCTGCGCAGCCCCTTAGCACGATTCCCATCAACGCGACGGCAAAAGACCCGGCCGCTGCAGACACCAGGCGGGCCTGGAGGAGCCCGAGGCCGAAGAGTTCGAAGCTGGCGCGTAGCGACAGCGTGTGCAGAGGAGCCAGAAGGAAGCCCTGGTTCCAATCATCCATCTGCCAGGAGCCGAACAGATAGTGGTTTCGTGCGTTGTGAGCCCACCAGCCTTCGTCGCTCAAGAAGACTCGACCCACGGCCGCGGAGGGATCGGCGTCGAGCCCATGGAAGCGCAGCACGCCTGCGATCAACAGCAGCACCGCCGCGGCGGCCCAGAAGTGGACGCGCTCCAGGTCATCTCTCCACACGATTGTTCTCCGGTTGCTATTTCGCCCCAAAGGACCGATCTCTTGAGAACGGGGACGACGGGCCCCCCACGGCTCCCGTGTGAGCTGGGCCGGGCGCTCTCTTGCCTCTAGTCCTTGGAGTGGAGAGACTTGGACCCGAGCGCGAATCGGCACGAAGCTCTTCGAGCAGCCTGGCAGCGACCCGCGCGTTTCCTGCATTGCTCAAGTGGTAGCCATCGAGAAACAGCTCACTCGCCTCGTGGGCCGGTAGGTCCCCGAACTCTTCGACAAGATCCAGAAAGGGTACGTCCAGCGCTTTCGCCTGAGCCTTCACGAATGGCAGCCACGTCGCCAGGTCCTTGTCTCCCGGGTCCCGCAGCTCCTTCATGGAGGGCAGGTACACGAGTGCTGTACTCCGAGAGCGTTCCTCGTTGAAGCGCGCCAGCTCCTGGAAGAGGACGCTCAACACGATCTTCACCTCATCCTCGCTTCGGGGGCGCCCGGCGCCCGGAACCTGGCGAGGCTCCAAGGGGAGCCGCTTGCGAATCTTGGCGGCGACCTCCGCGGTCCTGAGCATCTTGATCCTGGAGGTCAAGGCCGAAAGCCCCGACAGGACGCGGCTCTTCTCGGGAACGGGCACGTTGGTGAGCTCGAGCTTGCCATCGCGCACGACCAGAACGGGCCGGCCGCGGTTCATGTACTCCTTGTATTTCATCCTCAGGATGTCGTGCGTGATGAAGGCAAGAATGTGGAGGTCGATGCCCAGATCGTCCGCATCTTGCCGATACCAGAGGTAGGCCTGATCCACGCCGTAGCCGACCTGGCCCATGTTGATCGGCTCGAGGGTCGAATCGAGGGTGCCGAGCAGGCTGCAGAACGTCTGACCGCCACTCACACCTTGTCCGAAGGTCACAGAATCGCCCGAGCAGACGATCCGACGCCGACCGGCGCGACGCGCGGGCTCGAAGTTCTCGGAATTCCGAAAGCCCCGGTCGTTGGTTCGAAGGCGCGAGCCAGACCCGTACATGTCGTCGATATCGAGGTTCGGCAGGCTCACCCAGCCAAGGTTCGCGTCATAGCGGGTGTGATGGCGCATCTCCCGAAGCGGATTTCGTACGGCCTCCCTGATCAGAAACGCGTAGCTGGAAAGACCTTCGATGAACACGAGCAACGCGATGACGATCGCGATGTTCCCAACTACGACCCAAACGACCCTGGAAACCTTGTTGCTCATCGATGCCACCTGTGAGTTCAGCGGAGCCCCGGAGTCCGACATTGAGGGCGAATGGGGATTGAATCGCCGTGGGGCCACACGCGGTGGCAACCGACCGGCAACTATCGTGTCACTCCGCTTCCGCTGCAAGTGTACTGGCCTCTGGACGAGTCGAGAGGACATGTTCGGGCGGCCGAAGGTGCCATGGCGGCTCCCGGGCAGCGGGGCGGGGCGGGGAGGGGGCTCACCGAGGCAGAATGTCCAGACCCGGCCCAAGGGAAGCCCCAGAGCCCCCTGCAGCGCTTCCGAAATCCACGATTCCGGTGACACGCACCGCTTTCACGGGCCACTCACGGTCAAACACTGCTTGCGTTCTCACGAAAGGAATCACAATGAAGAAACTGATCATTCTCGGCTGCGGCGGCTTCGTCGGGAGTCACCTGACCGATCGGCTACTCGCATCCGGCGAATACCACATCGAGGGCTGGGACATTTCTTTCGACAAGATCGCCCAGCACAGGGATAACCCGAACCTGAGCTTCCACCAGAGATACATCAACGCGGACACGACGTTCGAGGAGATCGAGCCATACATCGCCGACGCCGAAGCCGTGATCTCCCTGGCCGCCATCTGCACGCCGGCCCAATACGTTTCGAGCCCGGTGAAGACCATCCATTCGAACTTCATCGACGCCTACGCATTGATCGATCTGTGCGCGAAGCACAAGAGCTGGCTGATGCACACATCCACGTGCGAAGTCTACGGGCGAACGCTCTCGAGCTACGTGCCCGCCGATGACTACGATGATCCGAACCTCTACGAGCAGCGGGAAGACGAGACTCCTCTCATCATGGGCCCCACCAAGAACCACCGTTGGAGCTATGCCACCGCGAAACAGCTCTTCGAGCGCTACATCTTCGCCCACAACGTCGAGAGCGGGATGCCCTTCACGATCATCCGTCCCTATAACTGGTTCGGGCCCCGCATGGATTTCATCCCGGGACGCGACGGCGAGGGCATACCCAGGGTGCTGGCCTGCTTCATGACTGCTCTCCTCGACGGCAAGCCGATGCAGCTCGTCGACGGGGGCGATGCCCAGCGCACCATCACCTACATCGATGACTCCATCGACGCGCTCCAGAAGATGCTGGAGCTGCCGGCGAAATCCCGGGACCAGGTTTTCAACGTCGGCAACCGCGGTGGCGAGGTGACGATGAAAGGCCTGGCCCACCTGATGCGCGAGCTCGCCGCCGAGATCACCGGCAAGGAGTCATTCCTATCCCATCCCATCGAGGACATCACGGGCGAGAAGTTCTACGGCGACGGTTACGAGGATTGCGATCGACGCGTGCCAGACATTTCGAAGGCGGAATCCCGTCTTGGCTGGCACGCCAAGACGTCCCTGCGCGAGACCCTTCGCATCACCATGGCCGACTACTTCGAGCGATACGGTCGAGGCTAGTCGTCGGCCGCGAACCAGACCTGGGACCAAGAGCAGACGCTAGTCCCTTGTATCGACCAAAGGCGGAAGTGTTGTCATGCTAAGCACTGCGTCCCCCGCAGCCAATCGGTTCTCGCCGTGTCGCGGGCCGATTCATGGGGCCCGTATGTCGAAGAAGCGGTATCGGATTGACTTGACGG